>CAIXZC010000079.1 GCA_903923815.1 uncultured Myxococcales bacterium | reverse complement strand
TCTCTTCGTTGAAGTCCAGGGCCTGGAAGACCTGGATGTCGGCGCCGCTTTGCCAGGCGGTCAGGGGCAGGCCCGCCTTGCGGGTCAGGGCTGAGAGGGTCATGTCCAGGGTCCAGCCCTGCTCGGGGGCCACCTGGGGCAGGAAGACGGCGCCCCGGCCGGACTTGTTCAGCAGCACGCCGTCCCGGGCCAGGACGATGTCCCGGGGGGAGGCCACGGGGGCGGGGACGCCAAGGACCGAGACCTCGACCTCAATGGCGGCGAGCTCGGCGGGGGTCACCTCGGGGAAGCGGGGGTCGTGGGTGGAGGCGTTGATGGCGTTGTCGCGGACGGCCTCGGCCAGGGGGCGGATGGGCGGGATGGTGCCGATGCAGCCGCGCAGATCGTCGTTCATCTTCAGGGTCACGAAGACGCCCTGGGGCTGCATGAGGCGGCCCTCCACCTGGACGCCCAGCTCTTCAAATGAAGGCTTCTTGCGGGTCTTCACCCAGGTGTCCAGGGTGCCCCGGGCGATCTTCAGCAGGGTCTGTTTGTCAGGGGCCGTGAGGCTAAGGGTGCCACCGGCGCCGTTGTAGGGCCACAGCCCCGAGAACAACACCGCCATATAGGACACGCTGGAGGAGAAGTCCCCCGTCAGGTGCCCCGAGGTGTCGGCGGCCAGGCGCAGGGCGCGGGTCTCGTGGGGCATCATGGCCAGCAGCAGCTCGATGGGCTTGGCGCCGCAGACCGTGTCGCCGGTGGCCTCCAGGTGGTTGCGCAGGCCCTGGTGGTCCAGATCGCGCATGAATCCATAGGCCTGGTCCAGCAGCAGTTGCAGCTTCTCGGGCGCCTGGTCGGGGCCGAACTGCTGACCCTCGGGGCCCTGATAGCCGTAGTTGCGGCCGTAGTGGGTGAAGTCCGAGGAGGCCACCACCAGATCCCCGGGGCCCACGCGGGTGGCCAGGAAGGCGGCGGTCAAGGTCAGCTCGTCGGGGGTCAACTGGCCCACCATGATGGGCACCAGCTTCCAGGCAAAGCCTTCCAGGGCGCGCTGCAGGAAGGGCAGGTGGATCTCCAGGCTGTGCTCTGCTTCGTGGGCGTCCCGGTCCCGAAAGGCCAGGGGCAATGTGGCCAGGGCGGCCAACTCGGTGCGGTCCACGGGGATGGCGCCCAGGGGCGTCTGGAAGGCCGAGTAGTCCCCCAGGGCCAGGCCCCGGAAGGGGCGGCGGTGGCTGGGGGCCAGCAGGAAGACGCGGGCGTAGCTGCGGCCCCGCAGCGTGGCGTAGGCGGCGGCGGCCACCTTGCCCGAGTACTGGTGCCCTGCGTGGGGCGCGATGAGACCCATGGGGTACATGCCCTCGGGCATGGGGGGGGCCTGGCGCAGCCACTGATCAATGGTTGCCCGGAGGCTGTCCGGGTTGCCGTCGTACCAGGACCCCGCCAACGTGGCGGGGCGCACGGGGGCCTCTTCTTGAGCCTGCTTCATGGGTTCCTCCTTGGGGGGAGTTGGGGGGACCAAGGGCGCCGGGACGGG
>CAIXZC010000078.1 GCA_903923815.1 uncultured Myxococcales bacterium | reverse complement strand
GGGGGTGTCGGTGTCCGGGGTCAGGCAGCAGCGGAAGCCCAGGGCAGCGGGGGTCCAGTTGCCTGGGATGTAGTCGCAGCGGTGGTAGGCGGCGCTGTCGCCGCAGTTGTAGGCGCCGCCGCGGACGGTGGTGCCGTCGCCGCCGGCCACGTGCTCCCAGACGTTGCCGTTCATGTCGAACACACCCCACTCGTTGGTGCAGTCCGGAAAGCTGCCCGTGGGGGCCAGATGGAAGGCGCCCTCACCGAAGGCGTTGATGCCGTTGCAGGTGGTCGGGTCGTAGGTGTCTCCGTAGGCGTACTCGGTGCCGTCGGGGCCCTTGCAGCCCAGGCGCCACTCCTCCGGGCTGCACAGGCGCTTGCCCGCGGCCTCGCAGGCGGTGGCAGCCTCGGCGTTGTCCAAAACCTTCCAGGGCAGGACCCCCGCCACGCTGCGGGCGGCGCCGACCTCCAGGCCGGCGACCACGGCGCTGGCGTCGGGACGGGAGGCCTCGTAGCGGTCCAAACAGAATGCGTCGGCCACGGCCACCATGTCCGCCGGGCAGGTGATGGGCCCTGCCGACTTCACTTTGCAGACATGCAAAATGCATTCAAACCCGTCCCCGCAGTCGGCGTCCAACTCGCACAGGTAGCTGCACGAGCCCGAGGACCCGCAGACCTTGGGCGCAGGACAGTCCGAGTCCTGGTAGCAGCGGGACTCGACGCAGGAGCAGGCCAACAGCAACGCCAGCACAGGCCAGAGAACTCTCGCAGACATGGGCACCTCCAACCGGGGAACGATCCGACAAAACGCCGGCGGTTGCAAGCGAGACGGGACCCAGAACGCCCCATAAAACAACCCCATCCCTTGCGGTCGGGGTTCAGACGGGGAGGAACAACCGCGTCCCTTGCCGTTGGCGCTTGGATGTCCTAGGATTGCCGCATTCTTGGCAACAACGGTCCCCAGGAGGTCTCCCATGAAGTTCCGACTTGTAGTGCTGGCCCTGGCCCTGCTTCTGCCCCTTGCGGCGCAGGCCACGCCCTTTGAGCAGGGCAAGATCCACCTGTCCATCGGCGGCGGCACGGTCTCCAGCGGCAGCGACACGGGCATCGTCATCGGCGGCGGCATCGGCTACATGATCCTGGACGGCCTGGAGCTTGGCCTGGACTCGGACTACTGGACCGGCATCGAGCCCGGGCGCTTCACCTTGAGCCCCCAGGCCCGCGATTGGTTGGACCTGGGCTTCAGTCTGTTTCCCTACGTGGGCACCTTCTTCACCCACAGCTTCGTGGACAGCCCCTACGAGGACCTCCAGTCCTACGGCTTCCGGGGCGGCGCCGCGTGGTTGTCCGGCCGGGGCCTCTACCTGACCTTCGGTTGGGCCGCCGAAAAGTACATCAAGGGCTCCTACGAAAAAGACTGGATCAACTACCCCGAGATCGCCTTCGGCCTGTCCTTCTGATCCCCCCGCGCTCCCCCGAAAAGCCTTGAAATCGCCCACCGCTTGTGCCAAAAGCAAAGGCCACTGGTGTTTCCACACGGAGGAACGCGCACCATGTCCGACATCCGCCCCTTCCGAGGCATCCGTCCGGTGCCCGAGCATGCGGCGAAGATCGCCTGTCCCCCCTATGACGTAATCAACACCGATGAGGCCCGCGCCCTGGCGGAGGGGAATCCCATCTCCTTCCTGCACGTGGACAAGGCCGAGATCGACTTCCCGCCGGGGTTCAATCTGTACGACCCGGCGGTGTACGCCAAGGCCGCCGAGAACCTGCACAAGATGCTTGCCCAGGGCCTGCTGAAGCAGGACGCCAAGGAGTGCTTCTACATCTACGAGCAGACCATGGGTGACCACACCCAGAAGGGCTTCGTGGTGGGCGCCTCGGTGGACGAGTACGAGCAGAACCTCATCAAGAAGCACGAGCTGACGCGCAAGGACAAAGAGGACGACCGCACCCGCCACGTGGAGGCCCTCATGGCCAACTCGGGCCTGGTGTTCCTGTGCTACAAGCACCGGGCCGCCATTGATGGGCTGCTGGACGAGGCCTCCCAGGGCGCGCCGGTGTACGACTTCGTGGCCCACGACAAGGTCCGGCACCGCTTCTGGGTGGTGGCGGATGACGCCCTGATTGCCCGCATCCAGCAGGCCTTCCTGGCCATCGAGGCCATGTACATCGCCGACGGGCATCACCGCAGCGCCTCGGG
>CAIXZC010000077.1 GCA_903923815.1 uncultured Myxococcales bacterium | reverse complement strand
GCGGGGGGCGACTGCGACCCCCTGGACGGGGACGTGAACCCCGCCGCCATCGACATCCCGGGCAACCGCGTGGACGAGGACTGCAGCGGCCGGGACGAGAGCGCCACCACCACCACCTCGGCCATCTGGGACTTTCCCCTGGACGGTCTGAAGGAGGGGCTGCGCATGGGGCTGCCGGTGATCCTGGTCACCAACGACGCCATGAGCGCCAACAACGTGGGCTTCATGGGCTACAAACGCCCCGTGTCCCCCAACCTGGACAAGCTGGCTGCGGGTTGCGTGCGCTTCCACGAGGCCTTCAGCCAGGGGCCCAGCACGCGCATCTCCCTGCCCTCCTTCTTCACCTCCATGTTCGACACCCAGACGGAGTTCCAGCCCGTGGGCAAGAACCCGCACCCCTTCTCGCCCAACAACCTGACCATGGCGGAGGTCTTCGCCCAGAACGGCTACGAGACCGTGGCGGTGGTGCCCAAGTGGTACTTCACCTCCATGTGGAAGGGCATCCTTCAGGGCTTCGACGAGGTCGACGAGCGCCCCATCAAGCACTACAACGAGAAGAAGCGCAGCACCCACAACGCCAAGTGGGTCACCAAGTCGGCCCTGAACCAGTTGCGCAAGCACCGGGACAAGCCGCTGTTCCTGTGGGTCCACTATTACGACGTGCACTTCCCCTACCGGCAGCCCCCGGGGACCCGCAGCTTCGGCCCGGAGCGCATGGACAAGTACGACGCCTCCATGCTGTTCTGGGACAAGGAGTCGGCGCCCCTCTTCAAGGAGATCAAGCGGCAGTACGGCAAGCAGGGGTACATCCTGGTGGTGACGGCGGACCACGGGTCGGCCTTCGACGAGCGCCACCCCAAGTTCGCCAACGGCTACGACCTGTACACGGCCACGCTGCACATCCCCATGCTGTGGTGCGGGCCCTCCTTCAAGCCCCAGGACGTGCGGGACACGCCGGTGAGCCTGATGGACGTGCTGCCCACCTTTGTGAACCTGCTGGGCCTGGGGGGCGACTTCACCTTTGAGGGGACCAGCCTGGTGCCGCTGCTGGCGGGCAAGCTGGACGCCTTTGCGGGGCGCCACATCTTCCACCAGTTCTTCCTGTCGGAGAAGGCCATCAAGGGCAAGGACCCGCTGCAGCAGGTGGCGGTGCGCTCGGGCACCCACAACTACATCTGGAACCGGCTTCAGGACACCCGGGAGCTGTACGAGTACCGGAAGGACCCCTGGGAGACGGACAACCTGGTGGGGGGCCGCGCCAAGCTGACCTCGGAGATGCACGCCCGGCTGCAGGCCTGGCTGTACCGGGTGCACAAGCGCTACAACCCGGCGCTCAAGGGGCACCTGGGGGCCACCCAGGAGGAGAGCTCGGCGGAGGAATCTGGCGAGTCGGGTGGCAGCGAATCGGGCTCAAGCGAAGAGGGACCCTCGGGTGACCTTGGGACAGAGCCCTCTGGTGACCTCGGGACAGAACCTTCCTACCAGCCGGCGCCGCGTGCCCGGGAGCCCCTGCGTCCCCTGCACCGGCCGCGGCGGGCCCTCAAACCCTTGGCCTTGCCCAGGGGCGCCCAGTCCCACGAGGAAGCCGCCGGCTCCGCGGAGCAGCCATGAACAAGACCCTGGTCACCTTCCTGACCGTCTTCCTGATAGCCCTGGCGGGTCTGGCCCTGGTGGCCTGGGACCGGGTGCTGCGGCCGTCCTCCCACTTCCACTTCACGGACCTGGCCGAGTCCTTCCTGGCGGGGCGCCTGGACACCGATACGCCCATGCGGCGCAAGGGGGTGGGGCCCATCCCGGGGGATCCGGAGGGGCTGGCCCGGGCGGTGGACCGTCACCTGGGAGAGAACGGCGGCTGGAACGACTGGGCCTCGTATTTCGAGATCACCCTGCCCGGGGGCGAGCGCTACACCGGCGTCTGGCCCTGGAAATATAGGGGCAAGGGGGCCGCGGGGGCGGACCGGCGGGAGGAGTTCGTGACCACCGACGGGCGGCGCCTCAAGCTGTCGCCGTCAGAGGCCGTGCGGTTGTGCGAGGAGCTGCCCAAGGGGATGGACGCGGATCAGGCTCTGGCCTGGGCCGAACGGGACCGCTACCCCCAGCGGCGCCAGGCCTGCGCCGAGTATGACGGCCCGGGAATGGAACGCTGTCCCGCGGGGAGCAGACCCTTCACCTGCCTGCAGCGGCACCACTTCGTCTCCTTCCCGCCGGGCCCCGCGCTGCTGGCCCTGCCGGCGGTGGCCCTGGTGCACTACAACTTCAACGACGTCCTCTTCACGCTGCTGCTGGCGGGCCTCTGCGCGGTGCTGCTGCTGGGGCTGCTGCGGCAGCTTCGGGGGTTGAACTATTCGGGCCAGGACCAGCGCACGGACCTGTGGATGGTCTTTGCGTTCGTGTTCGGGTCCGTGTTCTTCTTCAGCGCGGTGAGGGGCGAGGTGTGGTTCACGGCGCTGGTCTGCGGCGTGCTGTTCAACCTGATCTATGTGTGGGCGGCCACGGACCTGCGGCATCCGCTGGTGGCGGGGCTGGCGCTTGCGGCGGCCTTCACCTGCCGGACCAGTGCGCTGTTCGGGGCGGTGTACTTCGGGCTCATGCTGGTGCTGCTGAGGGCGCCCTGGGACCGGGCGGGGATGCTGCTGCGCTTCAAGAAGGCCCTGGCCTTCGGGCTGCCCTGCCTGGTGGTGGGCGTGGCCTTGATGTTCTACAACAAGGCGCGGTACCACAGCTTCGGAGAGTTCGGGCACACCTACCTGATGGACGGCACCCGGGACAGCATCGTGGACCACGGGATGTTCAGCTTCTGGTTCCTGTCGCGGAACCTGGCGGCGGCCTTCACCAACGTGCCCCTGCCGCTGGACCACTGGCCCTGGTTGCGGGTAAGCGGCAACGGGCTGTCGCTGCTGCTGACCACGCCCATCTTCCTGTACCTGCTGTGGCCCCGCCGGGGGGACCAGGTCCAGGAGGGCTTGGACCGCTTCCGCTGGCCCCTGCGGCGCATCCTGTGGGTGTCGGTGGCGGCCGTGGGCGTGCCCCTGCTGCTGTACCAGAACACCGGGTGGCTGCAGTTCGGCTACCGCTTCAGCCTGGACGTCATGCCCTTCCTGTGGGTCCTGTTCGCGCTGGACCGCCGCCCCCGTGGCCCCCTCTTCAAAGGCCTCATCGTGCTGGGCTTCCTGGTGAACCTCTTCGGCGCCATCACCTTCGGGCGCTTCGGCGCCTTCTACGGGTAGGAGGCGCGCCTTGAGCGCCAATCCCCAAAGCTCCTCCAAGGGGCGCAGGCCCAGCTGGAGATACCGACTGCGGCGGCCGGCGCTGTGGCTGAACCGCTGGACGGTGGAGCGGTGGTTCGACTGCTGGTTCGGCGTGGAGACGGGGCAGTTGGTGCCCCTGGGGGGCCTGACCATCCCCAGGGGGGATCGGAGCCTGGGAAACCACTACGAGCCCACACGGGTGCTGGGCCTCTGGTGGCTGTTTCGGGCGCTGCGACCCCTGTGTCCGCCGGGGGGAGCCTTCGTGGACCTGGGCTGCGGCAAGGGGCGGGTGCTGCTGTTGGCGTCGGGGGCCGGGTTCAACGTGCTGCGGGGGGTGGAGTTTGCGCGGGAGCTGTGCGAGGTGGCCCGCAGGAACTGCGCCATCTACAAGGCCAGGCGGGGGCTTGCGTGCGAATTCCAGGTGCTGGAGGGGGACGTGGCCCAGTTCGCGATCTGTGCGGAGGACCAGGTCTTCTTCCTGTTCAACCCTTTTGGCGCGCCGGTGCTGCAGCAGGTGCTGGACAATCTGTCGGCGTCGGTGAGGGCGCAGCCGCGGCGGGTGCTGCTGGTCTATGCCAACCCCGTCCATCAGGAACTGGTCCAGGCTCAGTCCTGGCTGCACAAGGTCCTGGACCAAAGCGCCATGGGCCACCACTTCGTCGTCTATTCAAACGAGATCTAGCGTCGGCGGCGGATGGTCCAGACCAGCAGCGCTGTCAGCAGGGCTGCCGCCAGGCACACGAGGAGCAGACGGCCCCAGGCGGAGAGTTGGGCGGTGGCGGCGGCCAGTTCGGGCAGGTTGCCCCCAAGCTTCACGCCGATGAAGAACAGCAGGGCGTTCCAGGCGGTGGCCCCCAGGGCGGCGAACAGCAGGGTCCGGCCCTTGGAGATGCCCGCCAGGCCGGCGGCCAGGAAGAAGACGGGGCGGATGCCGGGGAAGAAGCGGTTGGCCAGCAGCAGGGGGGCGCCAAAGCGCTTGAAGCCCGCCAGCAGGGTCTCCAGGGCGCCGGCGTGCTTGGGGTGGACGTGGCGGCCCATGCCAATGCCCGCCAGCAGCACCAGCATGGCCCCCAGCACGGACCCGACGGTGCAGACCAGGAAGGCCAGCAGCAACAGGAAGGGCGCCTGGGCGTAGATGACCGCCGCCGCCAGGGTCACCGTGTCCCCGGGGAAGGGCGGGATGAGGTACTCCACCAGGGAGGCCAGGAACAGCCCCGGCAGGACCAGCCCCGGGTGGAGGCTGCGCAGGGTCTCAAGGTAGTCCAGCAGCGTCATGGGCGCATGATAGTCGGTTTGTGTTCCCCAGCAAAACGCATACAATAGCCGCCGTTGATTCCGGGGGAGCCATGAGGACCTTGTTGCGCACAGCCATTCTCGCGGGGTTGATTCTCTTGGTGGGGGCCTGCGCCTCGCCCGGCGCGTCCTACCAGCCCCCCGACTCCCAACCAAAGGATCTGGGCGAGGTGGGCTTCGGCGGCGACACGCTGGCGGACCTGCCCCAGTACGACGGCTACGACCCCACGGTCTGCACCCTTCTTTGGAAGAAAAGCACCTACCTGTCCTCCACCGCGGGGCACCCCGCCTTTGACCGCGGCCGCATCTACGTGGGCGCCCTGGGGAAGCTGTACGCCCTGGGGGAGACGGGCACCGAGGTCTTCATCTGGCCCGACCAGGACGACCAGTCCGGGGTCACCGTGCCCGAGGGCATGCTGGTCAGCCCCTCCATCGGCAACAACGGCGTCATCTACACGGGCCTGGTGGCCAATGGCGGCGGGGGCGGCGTACTGGCCCTCAACACCAGCGGCATGGGCAAGTGGTACCTGGACCTGGAGACCCCCGTGGCGGAGGCCCCGGCGGTGCTGCAGGACGGCAGCTTCATCGCCCTGGGCACGGACGGCAAGGTGGCCCGCGTGCGCGACTTCGGGCAGGACAAACCCTACGTGGTCTGGAGCGGCAAGCCCGGCGAGGCCCTGGGATTGCTGACGCCCGTGGCGGGGGCCCAGCCCGTGCTGGACGAGGTGACCGATGGGGCCAACCCTCGCCTGTGGGTGCTGTACCGCGAGGGCCTGCTGTTGCTGGACCTGGACGGCGGTGTGAAGGGCAGCTTCCTGTTGGATGACAACGGCGACAGCGCTGTGCAGGCCACGGGGAACCTGCTGCCCTCTCCCGATGGCAGCCTGTGTTTTCCGGTGGCCAGCGAGTCCCTTGGCCCCAACCTCTTCGCCAAGCTGGGGGTGGCCTGCCTTGCGGGCCCCGCGGTTGCCCTGGACTACAAGTACCTGGAGCTGGGGTCGGGCATGATCGGCAGCCTCTCCGAGGGCCGCGACGGGACCTGGCTGCTGGGCACCAGCAACCTGGGTCTGCGCTTGGTGTACCGCGAGACGGGCGCCCTGTTGGGCGGCCACTTTGAAAGCTTCCAGGACTGCGCCCAGGCGGTGCAGGGGGCGGACGGGCTGATCTACTTCGGCGCCAAGCCCTCCTGGCTGAAGGTGCTGAATGTGAACGGCGACCTGCACTGGCAGCACGCCTTGAAGAACTCGGAAGGGGAACTGGACGCCGTGCTGGCGCCCTCCTCGCCGTTGCTTTTTGCAGACGGCCTTGTCGTCTTCCATGCGGGTAACCAGATTGCAGGGCTGAAGTGCGGCGACAGCGGCCCCGCAGGCAACGCGTTCTGGCCACGCTACGGCGGCAACGAACGCAACACCGGCACCCTGGCGGACAGCCTCGCCGGGGAGTGATTACCAGACCATCGGATTGGGAGGACTAGCGGGATTGGAAAGAAACTTTCTGGAGCTTCTGGAGCGCAAGCGGGTGCTCCTCTGTGACGGCGCCATGGGGACCATGCTCTATTCCAAGGGCGTGTTCATCAACCGCTGCTTCGACGAGCTGAACCTCTCCTCCCCCCAGCAGGTGCTGGAGGTCCACAAGGAATATGTGGCCGCCGGGGCGGACATCATTGAGACCAACACCTTCGGGGCGAACCTGTTCAAGCTGCGGCCCCATGGCTTTGCGGCGAAGCTTCGGGACATCAACCTGGCGGGCGCCCAGTTGGCCCGACAGGCCGCTGGCGAGCAGGGTCTGGTGGCGGGTGCCATGGGTCCTCTGGGCATTCGCATGGAGCCCTGGGGTCCCCTGTCCCGGGTGGAGGTGCGGGAGGCCTTCGCGGCCCAGGCGGCGGCGCTGCTGGAGGGCGGGGTGGACCTGTTCATCCTGGAGACCTTCGACAGCATGAGCCAGCTTCAGCAGGCCATCCAGGCCATCAAGTCCATCTGCAACCTGCCTGTCATCGCCCAGATGACCCTTGGGGATGACGGCAACACCCCCCACGGCAATCCCCCCGAGCGCCTGGCCGTGCTGCGCGAGTGGGGCGCCGACGTCCTGGGCATCAACTGCACCGTGGGCCCCAAGGCGACCCTGGAGGCCCTGGAACGCATCCGCCCCCTGGTGGACTGCCCCCTGAGCGCCCAGCCCAACGCCGGCCGTCCCCAGATAATCGAAGGCCGCAGCCTCTATCTGGCCTCCCCCGAATACTTCGGCGAGTACGCCAAACGCTTCATCCAGTCCGGCGTGCGCGTCATGGGTGGCTGCTGCGGCACGACCCCCGCCCACATCGCCGCCATGCGCAAGTTCATCGCGGCCACCACCCCCGAGACCCACACCCGCGTGACCGTGTCCCGGGCCCCCGACGAGGAGACCCCCGGCGCGGACGCCATGCCCGAGGTGCCCGTCAAGCGTCGCAGCGCCATGGCGCGCAAGATCGCCGACGGCGAGTTCGTCATCAGCGTGGAGCTGGTCCCCCCCCGGGGCACCCGCATCGTCAAGACCCTCCAGAAGGCCCTGACCCTCAAGGAGGGTGGGGTGGACGTCATCAACATCCCCGACGGCCCCCGCGCCTCCGCCCGCATCAACCCCATGGCCCTGGCCGTGCAGATCAAGCAGGTGGTGGGCATCGAAACGGTCCTGCACTACACCTGCCGGGACCGCAACCTGCTGGGCATGCAGTCGGACCTGCTGGGGGCCCACGTGCTGGGCATCCGCAACCTGCTGCTGGTCACCGGTGACCCACCCAAGATGGGCGACTACCCCAACGCCACCGCCGTCTTCGACGTGGACAGCGTGGGCCTGACCAACGTGGTGACGCGCCTCAACCGCGGCCTGGACGTGGGCGGCAACTCCGTGGGCGGCACCACCGAGTTCTTCATGGGCGTGGGCGTGAACCCCGGCGCCACCAACCTGGAGGACGAGTTCCGCAAGCTCTACTGGAAGATCGACGCGGGCGCCCAGTTCGCCATGTCCCAGCCCGTCTTCGACCCGGCCCAGCTTGAGGACTTCCTGGAGGAGATGGTCAAGCGCAACCTGAAGCTGCCCATCCTGGCCGGCATCTGGCCCCTGCAAAGCTTCCGCAACGCCCAGTTCATGAACAACGAGGTGCCCGGCGCCAAGGTCCCCGACGACATCATGAAGCGCATGCTGGAGGCCCAGGACAAGGATCGCGCCGCCGAGGAAGGCATCGCCATCGCCCGGGAGGTCTTCCAGCGCGTCAGGCCTCTGGTGCAGGGCGTGCAGCTTGCTGCCCCCGGCAAGCCCGAGAGCGCCCTGGACATCCTCAAGTAGGTCCCCCCCAATCTCCGCCGTTGCCTACCCGAGGCCCTTGGATTAGTATCAAACGCAACTCGGAATCCAGGTTACATGGAGGTACCCATGAGGACGGGGCTGGCTATTTGTCTGGCATTGTTGACCCTGACGGGCGCTTGCGGCAGTGACGAGGGCGGCAGCCCCCCTGCGTACTGCCTGGAGGGCACCGTCGAGGCCTGCCTGCGGCCCACGGACACCGCCGGCAGCCCCACGGGCGAGCGCAAGTGCATCGGCCGCACCTGGACCGAATGCCTGGGCCAGTTCTGTGAGGTGGGCGCCGTACAGGCCTGCAAGACCGAGTGCGACTCCGACGGCACGGCCTCCTGCGACGCCAACGAACAATGGAGCGTCTGCATCTCCCGGGAGATCTGCAACGACCAGGACGACGACTGCGACGGCACCACGGACGAGGACCTCAGCATGGTCTGCTACTGTGGCACCGAGACCGGCACCTCCACCTGCGAGGCCGGCGCCTGGGGCACGTGCAGCGCTGGGGACCCCAACGCCGACGAACTGTGCGACAACCAGGACAACGACTGCAACGGCCTCATTGACGAGGGCCTCACCCAGCCCTGCGGCTACGGCTGCGGCGCGGGCGTCGAGGTGTGCTGGGCGGGGACCTGGATCTCCTGCACCGCCCCCCTGCAAGACACGGCCGAGTTCTGCGACGGCCTGGACAACGACTGCGACGGCGACACCGACGAACAGTTGACCAGCTTCCCCTGCGGCCTGGGCGAGTGCGCCCACGAGGTGGGTGGTTGCGTTGGGGGGGCCTGGGGGGCCTGTGATGCCCTGGACGGCGCCACCAACGAGATCTGCGACGACCTGGACAATGACTGCGACGGCCTCACCGACGAGGACCTGGCCGCCTGCTGCACGGGCATCAGCGAACAGTGCTCCTCCGACGACGGGGCCTGTGTGGCCGGCGCCCGCTCCTGCGGCGTGGACGGCACCTGGGGCGCCTGCTCCGGGACCATGCCCGCCCTGGAGACCTGCAACGGCCTGGACGACGACTGCGACGGCGTGGTGGACGACGGCGACCCCGAGGGCGGGGACCCCTGCGGGACCGACACCGGCGAGTGCGACAAGGGCTACATGGCCTGCGTGGGGGGCCAGGCCCTGTGCCGGGGCGAGACCGTGGCCAGCCAGGAGATCTGCGACGGCCTGGACAACGACTGCGACAGCATCACCGACAACGACGTGCCCGCCGACGACTACGAGCCCAACGAGGGCTGCGCCACCCCGGAGAACCTTGGGGACGTGCAGCTCACCGAGGACGCAGTGCCCTTCATCATCGCTGCCAGCCTCTTCGACCCGGACACCGAGACCCCCGACCAGGACTGGTTCAAGGTGCGCTTCGTGCGGCCGTCGGACCTGGCCTTCCTGAGCTGCCCCGCGGGGCAGACCTATTGCCTGCACGCAGAGCTGGCCCTTCAGCCCGCCAAGGAGGCCCTGGCCCAGATTCTGGACGTCAAGGTCACGGACTGCCTCGGCGCCGGCGATGTCACCCACAATCTGACGGCCGAGGGGGAGACCCTGGCGACGTTGGACTGGAAGTATGATGGGGCGCTCCCCGAGGACGTGGAGGCCCTGGTGGGGGTCACCGGTCCCCAGCACTGCGCCGCCTACCGCGTCAACATCACCTACACCGCGACCTGCACCGAAGAGGGCCTGTGCCCCTTCGAGCCGGAGCTCCCCTAGAATCATCAAATCCGCCCTCGAGGTGACACGTGCAGTTCAGCAGCGGGAAGACCTTTGGGCGGTATCGCATCGTGTCCGACCTGGCGTCGGGCGGCATGGCCAGCGTGTTTCGAGCCATCTATTCGGGGCCCTCGGGCTTTGAAAAAGAGGTGGCCCTCAAGGTCATGCACGAGCACCTGGCCAAGGACCCCCATCACTGCAAGATGTTCGAGGAGGAGGCCCGCACGGGGGCCATGCTACGGCACCGCTGCGTGGTGGAGACCCTGGACTTCGGGGTCCAGGAGGGCCTGCCCTATCTGGCCTCCGAGTTCCTGGATGGCATGACCCTGGAGGCGGCCACGACGCGCTTCGGCAGACTGCCCGTGGACCTGGGCATCTTCGTCCTGGGCGAGCTGCTGGACGCCCTGGCCTATGCCCATGTGCTGAAGGACCCGGAGGGCAAACCCCTGGGCCTGGTCCACCGGGACATCAGCCCCCAGAACATCTTCCTGACGGGGGATGGGCGGGTGAAGCTGATTGATTTTGGCATCGCCTTTCGGGAGGGCCGGGCGGAGGAGACCCGCACGGGCATCCTCAAGGGCAAGTTCCGCTACATGGCGCCCGAGCAGGCCGGCGGCGCAAAGGTGGACGGTCGCACGGACGTCTTCTCGGCGGCGCTGGTGGTGGTGGCCGCCATGACGGGCCGCAAACCCCACGCCGAGGCGGACGACACCCGCGCCATGATCCTGGCGGCCCGGCAGGGCGTGGACCTGGACTCGGAGGAGGCCCAGGGCATCCCGGAGGACTTCCGGCAACTGCTGACGGACATGCTGCAGCTTGATCCCCAGGACCGTCTGCCCTCGGCCCGGGCACTCCCCATCGCCCAGGGCCTGCAGGATCGGGCGGGCAGCGCGGCGGGACACCGGGCCCTGGCCCGCTGGTTGGGGACGGCCAACCCGGAGGAGCCCAAGAAGGCCCCCAAGAAGCCCCGCGCCAAGAAGAAGACCCTGGAGCCGGAGACCGCCGAAGAGCAGGGCCGCCTGCCCGAATCTGAAGACAGCGTCCTTGGCCCCATGGGCATAGTCAGCGTTCTGCTGGTGCTGGGAATAGTGGGCATGCTAGTGTGGCTGGCTCGAAGCTGCGGCGGTTGAAGATGATGACGGCAGCAAACACCACCCGAACGAATCCATCCACCTGGGGGATGTTTGTCCTGGTGCTCCTTGCCCTTGGGCTGGGGGGCTGCGGGGACGACGCCTTCGGTGCCGGCTGGGCCTTCCTGGGCATCATGGGCGGCGGCTTCCTGCTGCTGATTGGGCTGGTGGTGCGCTACTTTGTGGTGGCCGCCAAGGCCAACAAGCGGGTCAGGCCCGCCACGGAGATCCTGGACCCCTGGGGAGATTACCCGTCAAGGTCCAAGGAAGACGAGGGCCAGCAGCCACAGGCCGAAGCCGGCGGTGGCCACGCCCAGGGCGACCAGACGTCGACGACCGGTGCTTCGAATCGCCACGAAGGTTGAGCCCACCCAGGCCAGCAAGCCCAGCCCCAACAACACTGAATAGAACGTGGAAGGCATGGCCCGGCGCTTGGCCTGCTCCAGGTAGCGGGCGGTGAGGGCCACCTCGTCGGTCTTGGAGTCGGTGGTCTTCTGCCAGGCCGCCAGGGTCTTGGCGAAGCTTTGATTGGCGCGGTCCAGCAGGGGCCCGGAGGGGTGGGCGGCGGTGGCGTAGAACACGGCCCGGGCGTCGTCAAAGGCCAGGGTCGCCTCCTGCAGGTTGCCCTCGGCGCGGAAGGCGTCTCCGAGGCCAAGCAGCGCCTCCGCAGCCTCCTCCCGCACAGTGTTGATGGGCAGGTACCAGCGGCCCGCCTGAAGAAACAACTGGCGTGCCTGCTCCCGGTCCTTCCGGGTCAGGGCCTCCTTGGCCGCGGCCAGGGTGCGGGTGCCCTCCACGTGCACCTTCACCACCACGGCCCCCAGGCAGAACACCAGCAGCCCCACCGTCACCAGCACCAGCGTCCGGGTTTTCATACGAAGTCCCTCCGGCTGAAGAGCAGGGCCGCCAGGGTCACCAGCACCACCACGAAGCAGCCGGCGTAGAGGGCCGCCTGGGCCACGAAGCCCCAGGTCACGGGCAGGTTCAGCAGGATCTCCCGGCCTATGTTGAACACCGACAGGTCTGGGAACACGCTGACCACCAGCTCGCCAAAGGGCCGCAGGGCGGGCACCGACACAAAGAGCCCCCGGGACTTGGCCGCCAGCATCTCCTGCACCAGATAGACCACCCGGCCCACCATGAAGATGGCGATGGTCAGCAGCCCCGACAGCACGGGCGTGGAGAAGGACGAGAAGAGCAGGGCCACGGCGGTGATGATGGCCCACTCGCAGAAGGCCAGCAGGAGGGCCTTGACGAAGATGAGCTGGGGGCTGATGCCCGAGAAGGACATCACCAGAAACCAGATGGCCCCAAGCAGCACCAACTGGAGCAGCAGGATGACCATGAGTCCCAGGTACTTGCCCAGGATGAATTCACTGCGGTACAGGGGCCGGGCCAGGACCGTGAAGATGGTCTTCTTGTCCAGCTCCTTGAAGACCAGGATGACGCCGCTGGTGACGGCCAGCACCACCCCCATGAGGGAGATGAAGAAGAGGCCGAAGTCCTGCACCACGCGCTTCTCCTGGCCCACCACGGCCAACTGGGCCACCAGCAGGGAGGACAGGATGAGCCCAAGGGAGGCGGCCATCATCACCAGGAAGGCCTTGGTTCGCACGGACTCCAGGAAGCTGTTGGCGGCGACCGCCCAGATGCGAAAGAGCGAGTTGTTCATTTGTCCTCTCCCGCGCTGACGGCGGTCTTCACGAAGACCTCCTCCAGGGTGGCATGCACCGGGGCCAGGGAGCGCAGGCCCAGGCCGGCCTTCACCACCCGGGCGGCAACCTCAGGGCCAAGGGCCTCGGGGGCCAGGACCCGCACGCCGTCGGGTTCGGGGCGCAGGGTCACGTCCAGGCCTGCCAGGGCCTGTTGCACCAGCGCCAGATCCCCCAGGACCTGGGCCTCCACCTGCCGGGCGCCGCGGCGCAGCAGGTCGTCCATGCTGCCCTCCAGCACCACCCGGCCGCGGTCCACGATGGCCACGCGGTCGCACAGCATCTCGATGTCGGAAAGAATGTGGGACGAGAAGAACAGCGTGATACCCCGGGCCTTGGCGTCCGCCAGGATCTCCCGGATCTCTTTTCTGCCGATGGGGTCCAGGCCGCTCAAGGGTTCGTCCAGCACCACCAGTCGGGGCTCCCCAAGGAAGGCCTGGGCGATGCCCACCCGCTGCAACATGCCCTTGGACATCTTGCGCAGGGTGCGCTCCAGGGCGTGGGTCATGCCCACCCGCTCCAGGGCCGCCTTGGCCTGCTGGTCCAGGGCCGCTCCCCGAAGCCCCTGCAGCCGCCCGATGTAGCGCAGGAACTCCAGGGGCTTGAGGTAGTCGTAGAAGTAGGGTTGCTCGGGCAGGAAGCCCACCTGCTTGCGCGCCGAGGGGTCCGCCGAGCGCTGTCCGAAGATGCGCAGGTCCCCGCGGTCAGGCTTGATGAGCCCCATGAGCATCTTGATGGTCGTGGTCTTGCCGGCGCCGTTGGGCCCCAGGAACCCGAAGACCTGCCCCGCCTCCACCTGGAAGCTGACATCCTTGACGGCCTCCACGACCTTGCGGCGGAAGCCCACCTTGAAGGTCTTGGCCACGTGGATGGCCTCCACTGCGTATCTGCTGTTGCCTTGCGCCATGCTTGGACCTTCCTAGACCTTTCCCAGTTTCTCGCGGTACCACAGGATGGTGCGCTCCAGACCCTCGTCCAGGTCCACCTCGGGCTCGAAGCCCAGGATCTTGCGGGCCTTGTTGATGTTGGGGATGCGCAGCTCCACGTCGGGGAAGTTCCACTCCACCTGGCGCACCTTGGACGTGCCACCCACGAGGCGGACGATGAGGGAGGCCAGATTGTGGATGGTGACCGTGGCCCGCGGGTTGCCGATGTTGAAGGCCTGGCCCAGGGCCGCCTTGTTGTCCAGCACCAGCAGCACGCCCCGGATGATGTCGTCGATGTAGCACCAGCTACGGATCTGGGCGCCGTCATTGTGGACCAGCAGGTCCTGGTTGGACAGGGCCCGCACGATGAACTGGTGCACCGCGCCCTCGCCCACCTGACGGGGGCCGTAGATGTTGAAGGGGCGCACGGAGGTGGCGGGGAAGCCGTACTCCTTATAGAAGTTGTGGGCCAGGTGCTCGGTGGCCAGCTTGGCCACGGCGTAGGTCCAGCGGGCCTCGCCCACCTCGCCCAACTGGGCGGCGTCACCCTCGGCGACCTTGTAGGCGTAGCGGCCGAAGACCTCGCTGGTGGAGAAGTCCACGAAGCACTCCACGCGGCCCTCGCGGTAGGCGGCGTCCAGCAGGTTCATGGTGCCCAGCATGGCCACCTTCATGGTCAGCACGGGGCGGCGCATGACGGTGTCCACGCCGGCGATGGAGGCCATGTGGATGATGATGTCGGCGCCCTTGACGGCCTTGGTGACGCACTCCATGTCCATGACGTCGCCCTGCATGAAGGACACCCGGGGGTGGCCGTCCAGGGAGGAGCCGGTGAAGGCGTCCCGGTGCAGGTTGTCCAGGATGAGCACGTCGTTGGCGTCACATAGCTTGAGGGCCAGGGAGGTCCCAAGGAAGCCGGCGCCGCCAGTGATGAGGATGCGTTTTCCTTCTACCATTGCGTCTTTCCTTCCTGTGCAGTCCTGCGGGCCTGGGCACGCCGGACATCAGATTTCAGACAACGCCCTTCGAATGGTGTCCGGACTCCTGGGGCCGAGGGTCTGGTAGAACCGAAGCGGAAGGAAGGGGAACTCCTCCTTCCAGCGTTTCTCTTCGTTTTCCAGGGCCGTCGCCAGCCCGGGTTCGCCATAGGCGGTGAGGCGCTTGCGGATGTCCTCGCGCTGGGTCTCGTCGCCCGTGTAGTAGGTCAGGTAGGCCATGCGGACGGCGTCCGCCAGGGACTCCTTCTCCCACATCTTGTGCACCACAAAGTTGGGGTCGATCTCGGCGCCGGGCATCTGGGCGGCCCGGGTCATGAAGTCCAGGCCCCGCTTCTTGTTGGCCAGCCGCTGGGCGTCCGTGAGGCCCTGGTATTCGTAGTAGAGGTTGAAACCCAGGTCGAAGTAGATGTTCCAGGAGTCGGGGCAGAAGGTGGTGCCGTTCTCGCCGTAGTAGACGGCCTGATCCACGATGCCGTTGCTCATGCGGGGGACGAACTTGAGGATCTGGGAGACCCAGGTGTAGACCCGGGGGTTGAAGGGAAAGAGGCCCTCCACCCACTGGCCCTCGGCGCCCTCGCAGCGGGGCTTGGCCACCGCCCGGCGCAGCCCGTCGCCACCCCGGCAGTAGCCCACGATGGCGTCCATGTAGTTGTCCATCCAGCGGTACTGACGGTCCGCCACCAGGTGGGTGAAGAAGTACTGCTGGGCGTAGCTGAAGATCATGTCCGCGAAGAAGGGCTCGTGACCCAGGGCCAGGAAGCGCAGCACCTCGTTGGGGGGCAGGTAGGAGGTCTCGGCCAGCCGGGTGTCCGTGGAGAGGGCGCGCTGGAACAGCAGGTCCTGACGAATCTTCTGGGTGCCAAACACCGCCAGCAGCAGCAGCGTCGAGCCCAGCAGCAGCGCCAACCTTGCCTTTCGGGATCCCAGCATCCATACCCCCCGCAGGGCGCCGAATCTAGCACAGGGAAGGCCGCCTTGGTAAGCGCATTTTTTTCCTTTCGCGGGACGCCCCCGCCGGGAGCCCTTTCCCTCCTTGACACCCCTCCGGGGCGAAAACTATAGTCGGCCGCGAACTGGTGGGGCACCCTTGCCCGCCGTCTGGAGGAAAAATGGACGCCAAGGTCAGAGAGGAACTGTCCCGTCTGGCGGCAAAAGGCCGCGTATTCCTGAGCATGCCCTGGATCCCCGACCTCAGCCCCGCGTGCCTGGACCTGCCCGGGCGCTTTGAAGTGGCCGACACCGACGAGCCCTGGGAGCGTCGTCACGCCATCCTGAAGTTCAATGAAGCGGGCCTGTCCCCCCTGGACCACGGCGGCCTCTACGGCGACGCCTGCTTCGAGGGCATCCTCATCAAGAATGGCAGCGTGTTCCTGTTCAAAGAGCACCTGGAGCGCTGGTGGCGGTCCGCCAAGCTGCTGTCCATCAAGATGCCCTACAGCATGCCCGAGATGGCCTGGCACATCCTGCGCACCATCAACGCGGTGGGCTTCGACAAGACCGAGCGCGCCTACCTGCGCCCCGTGCTGACCCGTGGCTTTGGCAACCTGGGCATCAACCCCAAGAAGTGCCTGGCCCCCACGGTCTACGTCATCGCCTCCACCATCCAGCTCTACCCCGCCGAGCTCTACGACAAGGGCATCGAGCTGGCCGTCGCCCGCGCCGTGCGCCGCCCCGGCCGCGAGTTCATCGACCCCAACATCAAAAGCAACAACTACCTGAACAACATCTTCGGCCTGCTGGAGACCCTCAGCCGCGGCGCCGCCGAGACCCTCATGCTGACGGCCAAGGGCAACATCGCCGAGGCCACCGCGGACAACGTCTTCTCCATCACCCGGAAGGCCGGCTGGGAGGCGGACCCCACCAAGGTGGTCCTCAAGACCCCCGTCACCGCCTACTGCCTCAAGGGCATCACCCGTGACCGCATCATTGCCAACGCCATGGCGTTGGGGTACACGGTGGAAGAACGCGACGACATGCTGCCCATGGATCTGGTGGGCCTGGACCGCGAGTGCTTCATGACCGGGACGGGCTGCGGCCTCATGCCGGTGGTCGGCGTGGAGGGCATCAAGGTGGGCGACGGCCACCCCGGCCCCGTCACCAGGAAGCTGCTGGACTGCATCAACGGCGATATGGCCAACCCCGCCATGGGGCTGCCCTTTGACGCCACCCAGGAGGAGCTCCACAGGTACCTGGGCATCATCGGTTGACAACGGCCCCGGGCACCCCGCCCGGGCTTTTCACTTGGAAGGAATCTGGAGGTTCACATGCCCGTTATCGCGATCAGAAGCATCCAGGACATGCTGCCCATCTTCATCAAGGACATCCCGCTGGAGCACGTCGTCCGGGGCACCCAGCTTCTGGATCAGGCTGCCTTCTTCCGTTACTTCAAGGGCTACCGGCTGCAGAAGCTGCCCCGCAAGCGCCTTCAGGACCTGGTGGAGCGTGAGATCGTGGAGAAGGGCAACGAGAAGCTGGCCGAGCTGTTCCTCGCCCTGTGGAACCGCGCCAACGACGACCTCTACCACGAGATGCTGGTCCTGGTGAAGAGGATCAACGAGGACGTGGAGTCCATCAAGCGCATTGAGGACGACACCGCCAAGACCATCGTGGACACCATGAAGGATGCCTACCCGCTGGAGAAGATCTTCATCTGCGTGGTGGCCAATCAGGTGCGCTTCTCCCCCGAGTTCGTGAAGGCCACCTTCGGCCGCGAACTGCCCGAACGCCCCGAGGAGCCCGAGGCCACCCCGGAGGTTGCCACGGACGCCCCCGCAGAGAAGGCCTGAGGCCCATGGACACGCCACGACGCCTGCGGCTGACCATCCTGCTGCTGGGGTTGCTGGCCTGGGCCTGCGCTGAAACCCAGCTTGTCTCTCCCCCCAGACCGGATCTGTCCGAGAGCCTGGTGCTGAACCTGGGCAACCGCTCGGGGACCCACTGTGACTTCTACCGCAACGGTGCCTTCCTGGGGCGCGCGGCCCCCGGCGCCTGGCTGTCCATTCCCTTCATTCCCGCGGGTGACGCCAAGCTGCGCGCCGTCTGCGGTGACCGCGAGTTCGTCGACCAGCGCGAGCTGCGGCCCCCCCTGGCCGCCTGGACCGCCGGCACCGTGGAAGAGCCCATGGCCGCCCAGCCCTCCTTGCTGCTGCTGACCAACCCCGCCGCCACCCCCGTGGAGGTCTACGAGGGCGCCCTCAAGCTGGGCCACATCGCCGCCGGCGCCAAGCGTGCCTTCCAGGGCCTGACCCCCGGCAAACACGACCTGCTCATCCGGGACCCCGGGGGCCGCGGAAGCTGGGTACAGCATCTCAGCCTGGACCCCGGCGTCACCCTGGACATCCCCCTGCTGCTGCCCTCCGGCCGCCTGCGCCTCCAGAACAGCACCGACGAGTTCGCCCGCATCCAGCTTGGGGAGGGCCTCAAGGTCACCCTCCAGCCCGGCGCCCAGCAGGTGGTCGAAGGCGTGGCCCCCGGCCGCTGGCAGCTCCAGGCCTCCTTCGGCGGCAGCGGCAAGACCATCGACTCCATCGTCACCGTGCAGGAGAACCAGGAGACCCTGTGGACCCCCACCCTGGGGCAATCCACCCTGGAGGTCGAGAATCGCTTCGGCGCCCCCGTGCAGATCTACCTGGATGGCGAGCTCAAGGGCAGCCTGGAGAACGGGGCCATCTTGCACCTTGAGGACCTGCGCCCCGGCGTCCTGGGCCTGCGCGCCGTCCCCGCCTCCGGGGCCGCCGTCTTCGACAAAGTAGAGCGCCTCCTGCCCGGGGCCACCCATCGCTGGATCCTCCAGCGGGGCGGGGGCCTGCTGCGGGTCCGCAACACCCACGCCGACGCCGTGCGGGTCTTCATTGACGGCGTGGAGGTCTTCTCTTTGGCCGGCGGCGCCGACGCCTCCGTGGCCCTGTCCGAGGGCGACCATCAGGTTGAGTGGCTGGGGCTTCGGGGAGGAAGCTTTGGCAAGAACGCCGTGTCCATCGGGGCCGAGTACGCCGCCAGCCTGGACCTGGGTCCGGGCCGCGCCCGCTTCCTGGTCATCAACGGCCTGGAGGAGCCCGTGGCCCTGTACCTGAACGGCCGCTTCCAGACGGATCTGCTGCCCGGCGCCGAGGTGACCATCTTCGGCCTGATGGATGGCGAGAGCGTCTTCGAGGCCACGGCCGGCGGCCGGGTGCTGCGCCATCGGGTGCTGATCCAGGCCCAGCACACGGGGACCTGGGCCCTGAAGGATCAGGTCCATCCCCTGGAGATCGTCAACGAGAGCGGCGAGACCCTGGTGCCCGGCCCCCAGGTGCCTCTGGCCAACTCCCTGGCCCCCGGCGAGAGCGCCGCCCTGGCCCTGGCGGAGGGCCAGGTGCTGCTGGCCTTCACGGGCGCCACCAGTGGCTTCGAGTACGTCAAGAAGTTCAAGGTGACGGCGGGTCGCCCCCTGGTGTGGCGCATCCCCGTGGCCACCGGCGAATTGGGCCTGTCCAACCACAGCGGCCGCACCCTGGAACTGGTGCTGGACGGCAAGCCCGTGGGCGAGCTGGCCCCCGGCGCCAACAAGGCCATCAAGGGCCTCAGCGCCGGCAACCACGAGGTGCTGGTGCGGGCGGACGGCGCCATGATTGACCACCGGGTCTTCTTCCTCAAGCCCCAGGACGCCCCCCAGTGGGACATCGCGGCCCTGGCTGGCTCCATCAAGGTCCTGAATCGCAGCGGCGCCCCCGTGGAGCTCAAGGCCGACGGGCTCAGCCTGGGCAGCCTCCCCGACGGGGCCGTCACCGAGCTGACCGGCCTGGCCCTGCGTCCCGTCCACCTGGAGGTCTTCGGCGCCGGTGGGGCCCAGGCCCAGGAGGTCACCCTCACGCCTTCCCCCCTGGCCCCCCCCTCCTGGATGATTGAAGCCATGTCCGGCAGCCTGCGCCTGGAGGGCGTCAAGAACACGCCCGTCCGGCTGTCCATCGACGGCGGCGAGTACGTCCCCATGGCGGCCTCCCCCACGGATCTGGTGCTGCCCCTGCGCTCGGGCTGGCACTCCGTCGCGGTGGCGGTGGGCGACGCCCCCATGGTGTCCTTCAAGGTGCCCATCCTGCCGGGCCGCGTGTTCACGGTGAATCCCATCTCCCATTTCAGTCTTCAGGTTGACAACCGGGGCAAGTCCACCATCTTGTTGCAGTGCGACGGGGAGCCGAGGGGCGAGGTCCAGCCTGGGGCGTCCGTGCTGTTGGCCGGGATTCCGGCGGGGCGGCACATCTTCAAGGCCAGGACCACCGCTGGCGATGAGGTCTTCCTGTTGCGGGATGCGTGGTTCCGGGCTGGCGGGGCGTTCCGCTGGCGGGTCCCCGACGAGACCGTGGATCAGGGCAATTGATACCCATAAGAGACAACATCAAGAGTTCCCGCCGCCCCCTCATGACCTGGGTGCTGATCGCGCTCAATATCTGGGTCTTCACCAAGGAAATGGACCTGGGCGAGGTGGCCCTGGAGGAGTTCTTCTACACCTGGGGGCTGGTGCCCGCCCGCTTCCTGGCGGGGCTCGCTGAGGGGCTGCCCCTTACGGATCTGCTGGTGCCCTGGTGCTCCAGCATGTTCCTCCACGGCGGCTGGATGCACCTAATCGGCAACCTCTGGTTCCTGTGGATCTTCGGGGACAACGTGGAGGACCGCCTGGGGCGCTGGCGCTTCCTTTTGTTCTACCTGCTGGGGGGGCTGGCCGCGGCCCTGGCCCAGGTGGTGGTCAGCCCGGACTCCACGGTGCCCATGGTGGGGGCCTCGGGGGCCATCTCGGCGGTGCTGGCCGGTTACATGGTTTTGTATCCAAAGGCCCGCATCGTGACTCTCATCCCGCTGCTGATCTTTGTGCACTTCGCCGAGCTGCCGGCCTGGGTCTTCCTGGGCCTGTGGTTCGTGTTCCAGGGGCTCAGTGGGATGGGCTCCCTGGCGGCGGGGACGGAGGGTGGGGTGGCCTGGTTCGCCCATGTGGGCGGCTTCGCGGCGGGCATCCCGTTGGTGCTGCTGCTGCGCCGCAAAGACCGGCAGCGCAGGCCCAATCGGGACAAGCCCGGGTCCGTCTCCATCATCACCCGGCGCAACCCGGACAGGCCCATAGATCTGGATTGAAACAAAAGGGGAGGGTTCACCATGAGAGAGCTGATCATCATCGGATCCGGGCCGGCGGGTTACACGGCGGCCATGTACGCGGCGCGGGCGGGGCTCAAGCCCCTGTTGTTCGAGGGCCTCCAGCCCGGCGGGCAGCTTACCATCACCACCGACGTGGAGAACTTCCCCGGCTTCCCCACGGGCATCATGGGCCCCGAGCTCATGGACCTCATGCGGCAGCAGGCGGAGCGCTTCGGCACCGAGATCATCATGGACGTGGTGGATGAGGTGGACTTCAGCAGCCGGCCCTTCAAGGTGCGCTCGGGTGGGCAGGAGTATCTGGCCAAGGCGGTCATCATCGCCACCGGGGCCACCGCCCGCTGGCTGAACATCCCGTCGGAGACCCGGCTGCGGGGGCGGGGCGTGTCGGCCTGCGCCACCTGCGACGGCTTCTTCTTCAAGGACAAGCAGGTGGTGGTGGTGGG
>CAIXZC010000076.1 GCA_903923815.1 uncultured Myxococcales bacterium | reverse complement strand
TCTCCCCCTCCAGCGTCTGCGGCACGGACTACATCGAGGCCCTGGTGGACCTGCAGAAGTCCAGCGGCCTTGCCATCAAGCTGATCCCCCACGTGGTCATCTGGAACATGGGCGTGGAGCGCCTGCGCAAGCGCCTCCTGGACATGGTCTTTGGCAGCCCCAGCGTGTCGGGCCTGCGCCGCTTCTTCGCATTCATGCAGAACGCCTCCAACGTGCGCGTCTATCACGGCGCGGTCCAGGACCTGCGCGACATCCTGGCGGCCCAGCCCGCGGACAGCAGCACCCGGGACGACGCCCAGAAGATCCGCTTCCTGCTGCACCGCGAAATCGGCGCCGAACTGAAGGTCGCCCGCGGCCCCATGCAGAAGGGCGCCACCAAGGTCATGGAGGAGATCCAGGCCAACCCCGAGTTCAACACCGCCCTGGACGCCCTGGCCCAGGACGAGAAGATCTCCGCCGCCAAGCTGCGCCGTCGCTCCCGCCGTTACCTCAAGGAAATCGCCGCGGACATGCGCGAGTCCCATGTGCGCATCCTCTCGTCCGTCCTGACGCCCATCTTCAATCGCCTGTTCTCGGGCATTGTGGTGGACATGGAACTGCTTGATACCATTCGCGAAAGTTCCCGCAAGGCGCCGGTCGTCCTGGTGCCCGCCCACCGCTCCCACGCGGACTACCTGATCCTGTCCTATCTGCTGTACAACAACGGCATCGTGCCCCCCCACATCGCCGCCGGGGCAAACCTCTCCTTCTTCCCCATGGGCCAGATCTTCCGCCGCTGCGGCGCCTTCTTCATCCGCCGCACCTTCAAGGGCAACCGCCTCTACGCCTTCTGCCTGTCCCACTACATCCGCAAGCTCATCAAGGACGGGCACAGCCTGGAGTTCTTCATCGAGGGCGGCCGCTCCCGCACGGGCAAGGTCCTGCCCCCCCGCTTTGGCATCCTCTCCAACATCGTGGACACGGTCCTCTCCGGCAGCGCCCGCGATGTGGTCTTCATACCCGTTTCCATGTCCTATGACCGCATCATCGAGGCGGGCAGCTACACCGCCGAGATCTCCGGCATGGAGAAGCAGTCCGAGAACGTCGCCGGCGTTGTCAAAAGCGCCTCCATCCTGGACTCCCATTACGGCGTCATCTACATCTCGGGCGGGCGCCCCCTGGGGCTGGACGAGTTCCTCAAGGACAACGGCTGGCTGGAGGGCGAGCCTGCCCCCGACCACCGCCGCTACCTGATCCGCAAGCTGGGCTACACGCTGCTGCGCGAGATCGAGCAGGCCAGCGTGGTCACGCCCTCGGCCATCCTGGCCACCATCCTGCTGACCCACTTCCGCCGCGGCATAAGCTGGAGTCGCCTGTGCCGCAAGGCGGGCTTCCTGGTGCGCTACATCCGGGACCGGCGCGGCGTCCTGTCCCTGAACATCGACCGCGTCCTGCGCGCCAAGGCCAGCGAACTGGGCCTGGCCCTGGAGAACAGCGCCGACGACCCCCTGGGCCACCAGATGGATACGGCCCGCGGCAAGGCCATCTGGCCCGCCCTGGAGACCACCATGGAGACCTTCCTGCAGGAGGGTTGGGTGGAGGTCGTGGAGACCGAGGGCGAGAAGGTCTACTCCGTGCTGCCCAGCCGCCGCGTCTACCTGGACTACTACCGCAACAGCATGCTGCACCTGATGCTGCGCGAGGCCTTCCTGGCGGTGTCCATCCTGGCCCGCAGCCACACCGGCTTCATCGGCCACAACCTGCTGCTGTCGGACATGGAGTTCCTGTCCCGCCTCATGAAGGGCGAGTTCATCTTCCGGGTGGGACGCATCGAGGATGGCATGCACGCGGGCCTGCGGGCCCTGGAGGACCTGCACTTCATCAAGCAGCACGAGGGGGGCGTCTCGGTGGACCCCGATCACCTTGAGGACCTGCAGATGCTGCGCAACGCCGTCCTGCCCGTGATGGAAAGTTACCTGATCTCCGCGCGCCACCTGCCCGTGCTGCGCTGGCGTGGGGCCATGCCCGACAAGGAGCTGGTCAAGCGCATCCTGGAGAAGGCCAAGCGGGAGTATTTCGAGGGGCAGGTCACCTGCGCCGAGGCGGTTTCCAAGATCACCATCGGCAACGCCGTGCAGGCCTTCACCGAGACGGCGATCCTGGAACAGATCTCCAGCGGCCTGGACTCAGGCAAGCTGAAGTTCACTGACACTGAGGCAATGGAGAAGCTGGACTCCATCCGCTGGCGGCTGGAGCAGCTACTGGGAATCTCTGCCTGAACCCGGACTATTCCTTGATGATGGCGCCGGTGGGGCAGGCCTCCACGCAGGTGGCGCAGTCGGTGCACTTGCTCTTGTCGATGGTGTAGGTGGGGTCGCCCTCAGAGATGCAGGACTCGGGGCACTGGTCGATGCAGGAACCGCAGGCGATGCAGTCTTCGGTGATCTTATGAGCCATGATTTCCTCCAAAATATTCAAGTTCCCGCCCAGAAGACGCTCCGCCTTCGGGCAAGCGCTTTTTAGCCGCTTCGAAAATCGCAGTCAAGCAAAACCCCTGTCCTTGCAGCGCGGGGCCCGCTCTGATAGATTTCGGGCGCAATCGTCGGGAGGCATGACCCATGGGACTTCGCTATCTGGCTGTGCTGGCGTTCGTGGTTCTCACCGTGGCTTGTGGTGGGGGCAACGGGGGAGGCGGCGCGGACACCCTGCCCGGGGACATCTGCTACTTCTGCGGCGACGGCGCCTTCGACACCGTGGACAGCGTGGACACGCCCCAGGACGTGGACCTGCCGGACACGCCCCAGGACACCGCCCCCGAACTCAAGGACACCGAACAGGAAGAGTGGTCCGGCTGGAGCGACGTGGTCCTCCCCGACACCCAGACCTGGGAGATCCAGGAAGAGGAAGTGGGCGAGCAGCCCGTCACCTACGAGACCTTTGGCACCATGACCCTCTCCCGCAAGGGCCTGCTGATCGGGTCCAAGTACGTGCAGTTCCGCTTCGCCCGCCTGGACTACTGGAAGGTCCCCCCGGAGCAGTGGGAGTCGCGCCTCAAGTACATCAAGGAGGCGGGCTTCAACGGCATCGCCACGGCGGCCTGCTGGGCCCGCCACGAGCGCCGCCAGGGCACCATCGACTTCAGCAGCCCGGGGCTGAACCTGGCGTCCTTCCTGGACCTGGCCACCGCCCAGGGGCTGTACGTCTACTTCATGGCCGGTCCCTGGATCGGTGAGGGGGCCGCGGGGGGTTGTCTGCCCCAGTGGCTGGCCCTCAAGCCCGGCACCACCGCCGTGCTGGCCACGGACGGCAAAATAGTGCCGCGCGAAGGGGACAAGGACTTCATCGACGCCCTGACGCCCTACTTCAACACCATGAACGCCGTGGTGGCCCCGCGCCAGATCACCAAGTCCCAGGTGGCCAAGGTGGTCTTCTACCAGTTTGAGGACGCGTGGGACGTGTACGCCAACATGAAGGAAGCCATGATGCTGGCCGTGGAGTACATGACCGGCGTGCCCATCGACAACAAGCGCCCCAACGGCATGCAATACTTCGCGGCCCTGCGGCAGCTTGCCCAGATCGGCGGCATCAACCTGCCCATGCTGTCGTCCCTGACGGGCGAGTACCCCGACGGCGGGCGCCTCATCAATGCCCTGGGCGAGACCCTGGGCGTCTACCCCGCCTTCCGCTTCCGCAGCAGCGACCCCTACCAGCCCTTCGAGTCCCGGCTGGTGGCCCTGAAGGCCGAGATGCGCAACCCCGCCATGCATGGCAGCCTCTACAACGCCATCCCGCTGATCGTCACCTCCTGCGCCCCCTACGCGGCCCACATCAACCGGCTGTTCGCCGCCGGCGCGGACGCCGTGGTGGTGGATGGCTTCGACAGTGCCGCAGCGACCGGTGGGCCCGGTCTGGTCCGTCCCGGCGCCCCCTACAACAGCCTCTTCCCGGCCCTTGCGGGCCTGACCTTTGCCCTCACCCAGGCCAACTCCCAGGAACTGGGGGTCTTCTCCGCCGAGGGTCTGCCCACCGAACGCTACTTCGCCCTGCGCCCGGCGGTGCGCTTCCTGGACCGCGTCGCTGGCGTCATCGGCAGCCGCGAACTGCCCCTGCGGACGGGCCCCAACAACGATGGGCTGCCCCCCTTCTCCGTGAAGAACAAAAGCACGGGCGCCATTGAAGGCGAGTGGACCCAGGGCCAGTTTGGGACCGCCAAGGGCGTGGTCGGGCTGTTCGCCGACTGGTTCTCCGAGTGGTTCCTGGACCCTGCTGCCAGCCCGGTGGGCCGCGCCGTCTACATGATCTATGGCTCCGACGGCACCACGCTGATCAACCTGCCCAACGTGGAGGACCTGGACAAGACGGGCCTCAACGGCGGCAAGCGCAGCGACCAGATCACCACCGTCACCTTCAACGACGCCCAACTGCCCCGCCACAGCAACGTGGTGGTGCCCGCCTTCGACCGTTACAACCTGGGGCCCTCGGAGTCCGGGTGGGGCGCCAAGGTGCTGTACCTGAACCATCCTCTTGGGGCGGGCCTGCCGGTCATTGAGTACTGCACCTCCAACCTGGGAGAAGAGCGGGACTTCAACAACCGCAAGCTGCTGCTGCTGTATGGCGAGCCCCGGGTGAAGTCGGAGGGCGTGTGGCTGACGGAGCCCGGCGAGCTGTCCCTCATGGGCTTCGCGGGCACCCCGGCGCCCAAGTTCAACAACCTCCCCGGTGGCGGCCTCTACGCCGATCCGGGTGGCAAGCTGGCGGTCCAGACCCAGCACGACCAGACGGGGTCGTTGGTGCTGGATCTGCCTTCGGGCAAGCGCCTGCAGATCCTGTCCACCACCGCAGACACCGCCAAGCGCTTCTGGTTTGGCAAGGACCCCGCGGGCTGGGACGTGGGCGTGTCCGGCCTGGACTGGCTGGACTCCATCACCAAGGACGGCGCCAACCTCAAGATCACCGGGAAGCTCAGCCCCGGCGACAAGGAAGTGGTCCTGCTGCTGCACGAACAGCCCGGCCCCGTCTTCATGGACAACCTGGAGATGACCTGCGCCTGGCACACCACTGCGGACATGGCCCTGTGTACCTGGGAGGAGCCCGAAGCCAAGACCACCATCCAGGGCTTCAGCGCCTACGCCGCCCGCTCCGAGCCTACCCCCATGACCTCGGGCGACCTGGGCCTGACCCAATTCCCCGAGGCGTTCCTGAAGGAAGAGGGCAAGGCCGTGGCCTCCGCCGACCCGCGGCTGGCGGTGAACGATGGCGTGCTTTGGTACAGCACCTCTGTGTCCGTGCTCAATGCCCCCGCCGAGGGCACCCAGGTGTACCTCGGGGTGGACGGCGCCGCGGACATCATCTCTGCCTACGTGAACGGCACCTACGTCGGCACCGCCACACCCCTGGGTGGCCGCCTGGAGTCCCAGGCCGAGGTCCAGCAGGGCTTCACCGCCATGGGCCTGTCCGTGCCCGCCAATCTGGTCAAGGCCGGCGACAACGCCGTGGCCTTCCGCGTCCTCATCTGGGGCCGCTCGGACCGCTATCTGCCAGAGCTTCAGTCCTTCATGCCCCTGCTGGGCGAACACCAGGACCAGCTTGACCTGCTGCCCCATCTGGTGGTGGCCGGCGCCAACCCTGTGTCCCTCAAGGGCCTCAGCGGCCAGGGTTATCTGCAGTTCGGTGGTGGCAAGCTGCTGCTGAACAGCTCCTGGTACATGGGCAAGGGCGACACCAGTGGCTTTGGCCGCACCGTGGGCATGTTGTCCGACTGGCACAAGGTCACGGACTCGTCCACTCCCGCCGGGTGGTACTCAGTGACGGCCCCCAGCGCCGAGGCTCCCCTTGGCCTGAACGACGGCGAGACCCGCTGGGTCAGCGCCGCCTTCAACCGGGATCCCTGGGCCACCGAAGGGACCGCCGGGCTGGACGTGATCCTGGAGGGCCGGGGCCTGATGGCCCTGGTGTACGTGAACGGGGTCTTCGCTGGGCGCTGGTACTCGGACGAGGCCACCCTGGGCCAGGGGCTGCACTCCGAACTGCAGGCCGGCCACGTGGTGCGCCCCGTGGGGCTGCGAGCCCCTGGCACCGAGGACCGGGTGGTAGACCGCCGCCGCGTCAGGCTGCCCGCCGAGGCCCTGACCACTGGCACCAACCGGGTCACCGTGGCCCTCTTCGACCTGACGCCCCCGGGCGACCTGGATCTTCAGGTCGAGGGCTACGGCCCCATCCCCGGCAAGGCCAGCCTCAGCCGCATGGACCTGGCTTGGAATCAGGACCGTCTGCTGCCCGGCACCAATGCCGCGCCCACCGCGCTGGTGCAGCGGACCCGCACCATCACCGTCCAGCCCAAGCCCGCCGATCCCGTCGAGTAATTCGCTTACATCAGGTATTTCAGGACGTGCCGCAGGTTCTGGCCGGGCACCACATGAGTGGCCACCTTGGCCAGCGCGTCGGACTTGCAGTTGAAGGCCAGGGAGAGCCCCGCAGCCTTCGCGATCTCCACATCGTTGAAGTTATCCCCCACGAAGGCCGTCTCCGCCAGGGGCACCCCCAGGCGCTTGGCCGTCACCTTCAGGGCCTCGGCCTTGGCTTCGATATCAAAGGGCGTGGGGGTCCCGCCGCTGAGGCGCCCGGCGTCGTCGAAGTGGAAGCGGTTGCAGAAGACCTCGTGGACCAGCCCATCAAGCCCGAAGTGCTTGACCACCAGGTCCAGCGTGCCGGAGATGATGACTAGGTGGGCCCCCGTGGCGTGCAGCGCCGCCAGGGTCTCCTGGGCGCCGTCCATCAGCTTCATGCCGGAGATGACCTTCATCAGGCCCTCCCGGGTGGCCCCGGCCTCCTGCAGCAGACGGATGTCCTCGAAGAACCAGCCGCGGTAGTCCAGCTTCCCCGCGAAGTACTGCTCCATGGCCTGCCGGCGGGCGGCCTTGCCCACCCCATAGGCGTCGTGGATGCTGTCCCACACGAACACCGTGTCGTCCACCAGGGTGCCGTCCACGTCGAAGGCGATGATCTTGAACTTGTTGGCCATGGGCGTCTCCAAAACAGCAGGCCGCGCAGCCTACCTGAAATCAAAGGGATAGACCACCATGCAGGGCTTGTCCCCGGGGGCTGGGTACTGCAGATCCGCCAGGACCCGCTGCAGGCAACCCGCCAGCTTCGCGTTGCCGATGGCGTCGCTGCCCACGCGCACGGACTGGGCCTTGCCGTCGGGGCCAAGTTGGATGGTGAAGCTTAGTTTGCCCTTGCGGCGCTGGGTTTCGTGCGTCCGGTAGCAGCGCGCCACCCCACCCTCGGGGCCAATCTGGGTCCGCACCGTGGCGATGATGCCCTCCGTGTCACAGCCCCTGCCCGTCCGCGGCACCACCTTGCATTCTTTTGGGGGTGTGTCCGTCACAGCCGCGCGCACAGCAAGCGGATCTTCGGCCGTGCCCGTCAAAGCCGCGCGCGCAGCAAGCGGATCCGGGGCGTCCTCTTTCCCCCCGCATCCCCCCACCAACACCAGCAGCAGCAGCGCAGCCCTCGCGTTCATCCGCCCACCCGCAGCCCATTCACCGCCACCGCCTGGCCCGCCTGAAGCTGGTCCAGGGTCTGGCGCAGGAACCGCAGGTCCTTCCAGGCCTCCGCCTTGTTGGCCGGGGAGCGCAGCAGGTACGCGGGGTGGTAGGTCACCACCAGCGGGATGCCCCCCAGGCTGTGGACCTTCCCGCGCAGGCCCGACAGGCTTTGCGTCGTGGCCAGCAGGCTTTGCGCCGCGGGCCGGCCAATGGCCACCAGCAGCTTGGGCGCCGCCAGCTTCAGTTGGGCATCCAGCCAGGGGCGGCAGGCGGTCACCTCGTCGGCCTCCGGGTCCCGGTTCCCCGGGGGGCGGCACTTGACGATGTTGGTGACCAGCACCTCCGGGCGCTTCCAGCCCAGGGCCGCAATCATCTGGTCCAGCAGCTTGCCGGCGCGGCCCACAAAGGGCTGCCCCGTCTCGTCCTCGGTCTGGCCCGGGCCCTCGCCCACGAACATGACGCCGCGCAGGGGCTGGCCGTTGGCGAAGGCCACCTTGGTGCGAGTGTCCGCCAGCTTGCAGGCCCCGCAGGTCTGGGCCGCAGCACAAAGGCCGGCCTCGTCCAGGGCCGCCAGGGCCTCCTGGTTCACGGCCACGCGAGGCGCCGCCGGGGCCTTCAGCTTGAGGTCCCCGCCACCCTTCTGGGCGCGACCGGTGGGCGTCTCAGCCTTGGGTTTTTCTGGGGGCCGCGGGGGTTCCAACGCCACCAGGGCACCTTGCAGGTCCGGCACCGGCAGCCCCCGGGCCACCAGTTCCTCCAGCAGCAGCACCCCATCGCGCAATATGTCCTGGGCCTCCAGGCCCGGCGTCTTTTCCATGAGGGTCCCCAACCGTCAAAGCCCCGTAAGAGAACCACAAACCACGAAGCGTTTCAAGCCACGCCCGCTGCCGGCGATCGGAACCGCGGGCGTCAGCAGTGCAGCCCCAAGGACTTCAAGGACGGCGCGCCCCCCCGCGCGGCCTCATGGACGGAAAGGACCCCAAGGACGCCAAGGACGGGATCGACCGCGCGAGGGGGGCGCGCCAAGGACAAAGGGCGGAAAAAACCTTGGGGAATCCAACTCTGGCTGTCCCCTGCCCCGCTGCCCGCTCCCTCACGGTCGCGGTTCTGTTTCGTCGGTGGTTCCTTGCTTGCACCTTCCCCCTTTTCGTCGCAACCTTGCCGGGCTTGCGGAGGTGTTGCATGAACGACCAGGCCGTTTCCCCGTCACTCCAACTTCTCGACTCCCTGCGCGCAGAGCTTCGGGCCAAAGCCACGCCCGAATTTGCGGCCAGTGCCCGGCGCTTTTTCAAAGAAGAGGTGCGGGTCTATGGCGTGCCCACCCCCGTGGTGCAGGCCCTGGCCAGGCAGTACCTGAAGACCCTCAAGGGCCAGCCCAAGGAGGCGGTCTTTGCGCTGTGCGACCAACTTTGGCAGGCGGGCCACCTGGAGGAGACCTCCCTGGCCTGCGAGTTCGCCCACGCCCAGCGGCGATGCTTCGCCCCGGAGGACTTCCCAACCTTTGAGCGCTGGATTCGCGAGGGTGTCACCAACTGGGCCGCCTGCGACACCTTCTGCAACCACACCGTGGGGGACTTCCTGATGGACTTCCCCCAGTACCTCCAAGAGTTGCCCCGCTGGGCCGCCTCGCCAAACCAATGGCTGCGCCGGGCCGCCGCCGTGTCCCTCATCATCCCCGCCCGCAAGGGCCTGTGGCTGGATCTCATCTTCACCCTGGCGGACCAGCTTCAGCAGGACCCCGAGGACCTGGTCCAGAAGGGCTACGGCTGGATGCTGAAGGCCGCCTCCCAAGCCCACCCCCAGGAGGTCTTCAACTTCGTCCTGGCCCGCCGCCAAACCATGCCCCGCACGGCCTACCGCTACGCAATCGAGAAGCTGCCCGAGGACCTGCGCAAACGCGCCATGGAGAGGTAGCAGGAACCGTCCATCGGCAGCCAGCGTCGCGAAGCGGCGCGCTGCTGCCCGTCCATTGTCTTGGCGCGCCCCATCCCGTCCATGATGTCCATAATGTCCATCGTCCGTCGGGCCCGGCGTCCATGATGTCCATCGTCCAT
>CAIXZC010000075.1 GCA_903923815.1 uncultured Myxococcales bacterium | reverse complement strand
CTGCTGGTCCGCAGCGGCGACAGCACCGTCAGCGGCCTGGTGCGCCTGGAGGCCCGCGTCTACAGCAAGGCCACCCTCCTGGGCGTGGAGTTCTTCGTGGACGACTACCGCTTCGACACGGACCTGCTGCCCCCCTACAGCGCCGCCTTCGACAGCCCCCAGGTGGCGGACGGCCAGCACATCTTCAAGGCCTGCGCCGCCGACGAGGACGGCGACACCGCCTGCGACCAGCTTGAACTGACCGTGGACAACAGCCCCCCCGAGGTCTCCCTGACCCTGCCCGCCAAGGACTCCCGCGTGTTCTTCGAGGACGGCCCCCTGGAGCTGCAGCTCATCCAAAGCGACCTCTCCCCCGTGCAACTGGTGGAGTTCCTGGTCAACGACTTCCTGGTGGGCCAGTTCACCGACGCCCCCTTTGTGGCCGAGGTCCGCTACCAGGACATCTTTATAACGGAGGCCAGCCTCCCCAAGACGCTTTTCCTGCAGTTCACCGTCACCGACCCCCTGGGCCAGCAGACCGAGCTGGCCTACAACGTCACCCTGGAGCGCCGCCTGGACTGGGAGTTCCCCACGGTGGGCGAGATCTGGGCCAGCGCCCGCATCCTCTCCAACGGCAATCTGGTCTTCGGCAACACCACCCACCTGCTGCACTGCCTGTCCCCCGAGGGCGTCACCCAGTGGTCCATCCCCCTGGACGCCGGCGCCACCGTGGCCCCCGTTGTGGACCCCACGGACGACAGCATCTACGCCGCCGGCCTGGACGGCATCGTGCGCGCCTACACCCCCGCGGGCGTGGAAAAGTGGACCTACGATCTGGGCTCCCCCGCGGGCTCGGACCTGGCCTTCTTCGACAAGCGCGTCATCGTCCCCGTCTACTCCGGCGCCCTGGTCCAGCTCTCCCGCACGGACGGCTCGGTGCTCTTCGAGGTCTCCCTGGGCGGCAACGTCCACTCCTCCCCCGCCGTCTCCGGCAACGGCACCGTCTACGTGGGCTGCCACGACAAGAACCTCTACGCCATCAAGGACGACCAGATCCTCTGGACCGCCCCCACCGGCGGCGAGGTCTGGGGCGCCCCCGCCCTGGGCAGCGACGGCACCATCTACGTGGGCTCCAACGACGGCTGGGTCTACGCCTTCGACCGGGACGGCGGCACCCTCTGGAGCGTCGAGGTCAAGGGCCAGATCTGGAGCCGCCCCCTGGTCACCTCCGACGGCTTCGTCTACATCTCCAGCACCTCCAAGTACCTCACCAAGCTGCAGGCCACCGACGGCGCCCAGGTCTGGGAGAACAAGCTGGGCGGCATGACCTACTCCTCCCCCACGGAGGGCTTCGACGGCAGCATCCTGGTGGGCACCACCACCGAGGGGCTGGTGGCCCTGGACCCCGACACCGGGAACCGCTTGTGGTCCTGGCCCGTGGAGGGCACCATCCATGCCAACCCTCTGGTGCGCCCCGGCCGCCTCTACTTTGGCACCACGGGCCGCCAATTCTTCTCCCTGAGGTATTGATGAACGATCCTCGCCAGGCCTACCAGCAACGCTTCCAGCACAACACCGCCCTGGGCGCGCGCCTGGAGACCGCCCAGCGCCGCCTGTCCCTTGCGCGCCTCACGACCTTCGGGCTGGCCGTGGCCTTTCTCTTTTGGGGCCTGTGGATGCTGGACTCCCCCCGGGTCGAGTGGCTGGTGGCCTCCGGCGCCACCCTGCTGGCCTTCATGCTGCTGGTGCTCATCCACGGTCGCGTCGCCGCCCGCGCCCAGACCGCCGCGCGCCTTGCGGACATCAACCGGGACTCCCTGGCCCGCCTGGGCTGCAAGTGGGAGCTGTTCCCCTGGTGCTCCCCACCAACCAAGCCCGAGGGGCCCCTGGCGGACGACCTGGACCTCTTCGGCAAGGGCTCCCTGTTCCACCTGCTGCTGCCCTACGGCACCCCCTTTGGCCGCCGCACCCTGGCCCACTGGTTACAGGAGGGAGCGTCGAGGGAGGAGCTGCTTCGGCGCCAGGAAGCGGTCCGGGAGCTGGCCTCCAAGCTGGACCTGCGCCAACAAATCCAGTACGAGGCCCTGGGCCTGGCCTGCCAGGACTGCGCCACGGAGGACTTCAACGCCTGGTGCAAGGACACCGCCTCCACCACCGTGAGCCCCCTGTGCCGCGTCCTCTCCTGGCTGCTGCCCCTGCTGCTGGTGCTGGCCGTGGCGGTGGACCTGCTGGACCTGTTGGACAAGGCCCTGTGGCCCCCCTTCCTGCTGCTGAACGTGGTGCTGACCCTGGCCACCGCCCCCCGGGTGAACCGGGCCTTCGACCGCCTGGACCGCATGGGCCGCAACTACCGCCCCTACGCCGGCGTCATCCAGCTTCAGTCCGCCCTGGCGCCCGAAAGCGCCCTGCTGCGGGACCTCACCCCCCACGCCCCCGGCACCCGCCGCAGCCCCTACGACGAGCTGGTCCGCCTGGATGACCTGGCCTCCTTCGCCGAGCTGCGCCGCTCCCCCATGCTGCACCTGCCCCTCCAGTTCCTGTTCCTGTGGGACCTGCAGGTGCTGCGGCTGGTGAACCGCTGGCAGCGGGGCGCGGGCACCCTGGCCCCCAACTGGCTGGCCAACCTGGGGCAGTTCGAGGCCCTGGCGGCCCTGGCCGGCCTCTCCTATGACCACCCCGACTGGTGTCTGCCCGAGCTCAGCGAGACCCCCGGCGCCCCCCTGCTGACGGCCACCAACCTGGCCCACCCTCTGCTGCCCCCGGAGCGCCGCGTGGGCAACGACCTGCAAAGCCCGGCGGCGGGCGGGGCCATGCTGATCTGCGGCTCCAACATGTCGGGCAAGACCACCTTCCTTCGCACCATCGGCATCAACGCCGTGCTGGCCCAGGCCGGGGGCCCCGTCTGCGCCTCCAGCCTGACGCTGACGCTGCTGCGGCTGGCCAGCGCCATCAACATCAAGGACAGCCTGAAGGCCGGCGAGTCCTACTTCTTCGTAGAGCTGCTGCGCCTGCGGGATGCTCTGGCCGTCAGCACCGGCGACCCCCGGCCCCTGCTGTGCCTGCTGGACGAGCCCCTGCGGGGCACCAACTACCAGGAGCGCACCGCCGTGCTGCGCCTCACCCTCCAGACGCTGTTGGAGCGGGGCGCCGCGGTGGCCCTCACCTCCCACGACCCGGAGATGCTAAAGACCCCCGCCCTGCTGCCGCGCCTGCGCCTGGTGCACTTCTGCGAGCAGTACGAGGACTCCGACCAGGGCCCCAGGATGACCTTCGACTACCGCCTGCGGGAAGGCCCCAGCGGCCCCGGCAACGCCTTGAAGCTTTTGAAGATCCTGGGCATGGACAGGCCCCTGTGACGGGCGTTTTTTCGCATCGAGCGCCCCTGTGCTAGACTGCGCCGCGACGAGGTACACCATGAACACCAAACCCCTCCTGTGGCTTGCCCTTATCCTGGTCCTGCTGGCCTCCTGCAAGGACGGCCAGGAGTTCGCGCCGGACAGCTCCCGGGACGTCCTGGTGCCGGGCCGCAACCCCTGGACCTACACGGGCATCAAGCTCAGCCCCGAGAGCGTCTATCAGTTGACCCACGTGGCCGGCGAGCTGTGCTTCCAGAACGGCGCCCGCTGCAGCGCCCCCCAGGGCACCAACCGCCGGGGCGCGGAGGCCTGGGCCCTGCACCTCAAGGTGGGCAACGAGCTGGTGCCCTTCCGCAACGACATGCTGCTGGACCTGCCCGCCGAACAGGAGCTGGTCTTCTACGTCCCCGAGGGGGACCAACTGGAGTACACCAAGGACAAGCTGCCCCTCTACGAGGACAACTCGGGCTCCTATACCATCCGGGTGACGCGGCTGTACGGCATGCCGCCGCGCAAGCCCATCCAGGGCGCCCAACTGCTGAACCGCACCAAGGACTCCTACTGCCGCAAGGCCGTGACGGGCCTGCTGGGGGACGTAAAGAAGCTTGGCGCCACCCACGCCGCCTTCAGCCTGGACCTGGTCCACAACCAGGGTTCCATTCTGCCCGCCAGCAACAGCGCCGACACCTTCTGCATAGGCAAGGCCGTGGAGACCGCCCACGAACTGGGCCTGGAGGCCATCCTGCGGGTGGGCCTCAGCGGAGACCCCGTGGACCCCACCGCCGCCAAGGCCTTCCGCGTCGAACTGGAGAAGACCCTGCGCTCCACCGCGGCCCTGGCCAGCGCCCTGGGCGTGGACCTCATCGTCTTCGGGCCCGGCATGGTGCCCCCCGGCCCCGGCGGCCCGGAGGAGCTGGCCCAGATGATCTCGGCCCTCCACGGGTCGTTCTTTGGCAAGCTGGCCTACGCCGCCACCCCCGCCGACCTGCGGCG
>CAIXZC010000074.1 GCA_903923815.1 uncultured Myxococcales bacterium | reverse complement strand
GGACTGCCGGCCCCTGGGTGGTCCGGCTTTTGGTGGCGCGGTCCTGTTCTGCACCGCCGATGGCAGCGCCCTGGAGGGCGAGCCCTGTGACAGCTCCCAGGCGGACTCCTGCGGCGCCGGGCTTCTTTGCTTCGAAGGAGCCTGCGTCAAGGTCTGCGACCCCCAGGGCCAGCCCTGCCTGGACGGCCTCTGCACGGACCTCACGCTGGACCTCTATCTGCCCCGGGGCAGCCTCAGCGCCTGCCTCGCCAGTTGCGGTGACGGCAACTGCAGCGGCGGCGAACTGTGCGCCACCTGCCCCGCCGACTGCTGCGTCTCCACCTGCGGTGACGGCACCTGCGGCGACAACGAGGCCTGCGATTCCTGCCCCGACGACTGCGGCCCCTGCGAGGCCTGCGGCAACGGCTCCTGCGGGGACGGTGAGGACTGCACCAACTGCCCCGACGACTGCAAGGACTGTCCCGTCTGCGGGGACGGCACCTGCACCCCCGGCCAGGAGACCTGCCAAAGCTGCGAGGACGACTGCGGCCCCTGCAGCACCACCTGCGGGGACGAATCCTGCGGCCCCACCGAGAACTGCATTGACTGCCCCGAGGACTGTGGCGAGTGCACCGAGAAGTGCGGCGACCAGAAGTGCTCCCTGGCGGAGCAATGCTGGACCTGCCCCGAGGACTGCGGCCCCTGCCCCTGGACCTGCGGCAACGGCACCTGCGACCCCGGCGAGGGTTGTCTGGCCTGCCCCGCTGACTGCCCGCTGTTTGGCAGCAGCGCGTGCAGCGGCGACTGCGATCCCACGACGGTCGACAGTGGCTGCACCAACGGCCGTGTCTGCGTCCCGGCGGTCAACGGCGTCCTCAATACCCAGGCCTTCCTGCAGGGCAACGGCGTCTGCGCCCAGGGTTGCCAGGATGACAGCGACTGCGGCGGCAATCTGGCCTGCCTGCCCTTCGCGGGCCTGGATCAGGCGGGCCTTTGCGGCCCCGCCTGCAGCGACGTGAACCCCTGCGCCGACGGCCTCGTCTGCCTCCCCAAGCCGGCCACCAAGTCCTCCGCCCCCAACCCCGGCGTCTGTTTTGCCGGCCCCCTTTGCTCCCTGGAGAACGGCTGCGGCACCCCCCTGACGGCCTGCGTCCCCTTCCCCTCCGCCGCCCAGGGCCAGGGTCTGTGCCTGCCCGGCTGCTGGGGCGCCAACGCCGCCTTCTGCGCGGACCCGCTCTCCTGCGTCCTGCGCACCGATCCGGTCTGGCACAACGGCACCTGCCTGGGCGACGTCCCCGCCTGCAGCCCCACCCTCCCCGCCAGTTGCCCCGCGGACAAAAGCTGCGTCCAGCTTGGCGGCCTGGCCCTGTCTGGCTCTGCTCCCGTGTGCGTCAAGGCCGGCAGCGCGGCCCAGGGCGACCCCTGTTCCCCCGGAGCCCCCTGCGCCCACGGCCTGTTCTGCTTCTCCGGTCACTGCCACAGCTACTGCGACCCCGCCACCCCCACCACCTGCGCCGGCGGCACCTGCGCCGACCTGGGCCCCGAGGTCAACCTGCCCGAGGGCCAACTGGGCGTCTGCCTGAAACAGTAAATTCCGTTGACGTTCAGCGCATTTCGGAGTAATTTTTGCGCCGCTTTATGGTGTGCTTTCACTGGTAGGAGGGTATCCCATGGCCATCAAGTCCCTGACCGAGCTTCCTGTTGACAGCAAGCGGGTCTTCGTCCGCGTGGACTTCAACGTGCCCCAGGACGACGCCGGCAACATCACCGACGACTCCCGCATTCAGGCTGCCATCCCCACCATCAAGTACCTGATGGAACACGAGTGCCGCATCATCCTGGCCTCCCACCTGGGCCGTCCCAAGGGTGGCCCGGATCCCAAATACAGCATGGAACCCGTGGGCCTGCGCCTGGCCCAGATCCTCGACACCGAGGTCATGCTGCCCGAAGAAGTGGTGGGCGACGGTCCCCAGAAGCTGGCGGCCTCCATGCGGGACGGCCAGATCATGCTGCTGCAGAACCTGCGCTTCAATCCCGGCGAGGAGAAGAACGACGAGGGCTTCTCCAAGCAACTGGCCTCCCTGGCTGAGGTCTTCGTGCAGGAGGCCTTCGGTACCGTGCACCGGGCCCACGCCTCCACCGCCGGCGTCCCCAAGCTTATGAAAGACAAGGGCATGGGCTTCCTGGTTCAGAAGGAAGTGACCGCCCTCTACAAGCTGCTGAACAAGGCCGACCACCCCTACATCGCCATCGTCGGCGGTGCCAAGGTCTCGGACAAGATCGCCGTCCTCTCCAACCTGCTGGAGAAGGTGGACCGGCTGATCATCGGCGGCGCCATGGCCTACACGTTCCTGAAGGCCCAGGGCATCGATCTGGGCAAGTCCCGGGTCGAAGCCGACAGCATCGACACCGCCAAGAAGATCCTCAAGCGCGCCCAGCAGCGGGGCGTGGAGATCATCCTGCCGGTGGATCACGTGGCCACCACTGATCTCAAGAACGGCAGCGACCCCGTGAATATCAGCAACCGCGAGTTCCCCGCCGACCTCATGGGCGTGGACATCGGCGCCAAGACCATCGCCCTCTTCGAAGAGAAGCTGGCGGACGCCGCCACGGTGGTGTGGAACGGCCCCATGGGCGTCTTCGAAGTGCCCCCCTTCAACAAGGGCACGGACGCCATCGCCAAGCTGCTGGCCCGCTCCAGCGCCTTCACCGTCATCTGCGGTGGGGACAGCGCCGCGGCCGTGAAGAAGGCCGGCCTGTCAGCGTTCATGAAGCACGTCTCCACGGGCGGCGGTGCCACCCTGGAACTCCTGGAAGGCAGAGAGATGCCGGGCCTCAAGGCCCTTGAATGACCGCCCCCGGGGCGTCTGGTTTGGAAGGGAGGAACCCTTGAGCGAGCGTAGGTGTTTCATAGCCGGCAACTGGAAGATGTACCTCACCACCACGGAGGGCGTCCGGCTGGCCCAGGAGCTTCGCAACCTGTTGACCCAGGTGCGCAAGGTGGACATCGGGGTCTTCCCCTCCGCCCTGCTGCTGTCTGCGGTGGCCAAGAAGCTGGAAGAAAGCAACATCGTGGTGGGTGCCCAGAACGCCTATGCCAAGGGCTTCGGCGCCTTCACCGGCGAGAACAGCGCCTCCCAGCTCAAGGACGCCGGCGCCGCGTGGTGCCTGGTGGGCCACAGCGAACGGCGCAAGATCTTCGGCGAGACGGACGCCGACTGCAACCGCAAGATCAAGGAACTCCACGGCGAGGGTGTGAACGTCATCTTCTGCCTGGGCGAGACCATCGAAGAGCGTGAGGCCGGCACCACCTTCAAGGTGCTGGAGCGCCAGCTTCGCGTGGGCCTGGAAGGCCTCAAGGCCCCCTTCCCCGCGGACCTCGTCCTGGCCTACGAGCCGGTCTGGGCCATCGGCACCGGCCGCAACGCCACCCCCGACCAGGTCGAAGAGGTCCACTGCTGGATCCGCGACTGGCTCAAAGAGCGCTTCGGCGCCACCGTGGGTGAGGCCCTTCGGATTCAGTACGGCGGCTCGGTGAAGCCCGAGAACGCCGCGCAGTTGTTGAGAGTCAAAAACGTAGATGGAGCGCTTGTCGGTGGAGCCAGCCTGAAGGCGGACTCCTTCGTGGCCATTGTCAAGGCAGCCCTGTAACTGGAGGTTAGTTCATGTTCCTGACCATTCTCGTGATCATGTATGTCATCGCCTGTCTGTTCATGATGCTCATCGTGCTGCTCCAGCCCGGCAAGGGCGGCGGCATGGGCACCACCTTCGGCGGCGCCGGCGGGTCCTCCACCTCCGTGTTCGGGGGCCGTGGGGCTGCCACCTTCCTCAGCAAGATGACCTGGGTCATGGCGGCCCTGTTCGTGGTGCTGTCCGTGGGCATCAGCCTCAACCTGTCCCACCGCAAGGCGGCGGTTGATCCCTCCATGGCCAAGGACCCCACCCCCGTGACGGCCCCCGCTGCCCCGGCCCCCGCTGCCGCCCCCGCCCCCGTGGCGGCCCCCGCGGCTGCTCCGGCCCCCGCTGCGGCCCCCGCGGCTGCCCCTGCCGCCCCGGCCGAGGCTCCCGCCGCCAAGTAGGCGCCGCGTCTTTGCAGAATCAGCCTCTGGTTGTTTCCCCAAGGCCCTTCAGTTAGTATCGCGCGCGTTGCTTTTTGACGTGTGTGGGGCCCTCAATGCATCACTTCTTCTACGCCCGCAAGGCGCGGTTCACGCTACTGCTCGTTCTACTCTCAGCCTGCGGCGCTCCCGGGGCGAAGGACCCGGGGTTCTCGGAGGACCTGCTGGCTGACGCCGTAGGACAGGACACCCAGACCGAGGTCCAGCCCGACAGCCTGGAGGGCGACACCAAGCCCAACCCCGATGGGTCCACCCCCGACACCTCGGACACCATCACCCCTGACACCTCCGACACCATCACCCCCGACACTTCAAACCCCGACACTTCAAACCCCGACACCTC
>CAIXZC010000073.1 GCA_903923815.1 uncultured Myxococcales bacterium | reverse complement strand
TTGGTCATGGCGAACATGGTGCGCATGTCATCCTCCACAATCAGCACCTTGCGCCCCCGCAGGGGTTCGTCGGTGTCGTGGAGGCGCTTGATGGCCCGGCGCTTGTCCTCCGGCAGGTCGTTGACTACCCGATGCAGGAACAGCGCCACCTCATCAATCAGCCGTTCCTGGGAGCGCACATCCTTGAGGATGATGGAGTCCGCGTGGATTCGCAGCGCGGCCTCCTCGTCGGGGGTCAGCTCGCGCACAGTGTGAATGATGACGGGGGGCAGGGTGGGCTTCTCCACCGCCAGGATCTTCAGCAGGTCCAGCCCGGGCATGTCGGGCAGGCCCAGGTCCAGCACCACCAGATCGAAGGTGTGGCTGCGCAGGGCGTCCAGGGCCTCGCGGCCAGTGGCGGCCTCCAGCACCTTGACATTGCCGTTGCCGATGATCCGCACCGTCTCGCGCCGCATGGCGGGGTCGTCTTCCACCACCAGCACCAGCTTGTCGGCCTCGGCGTTGGCGGCCTCCAGCCGTTGCAGCACGGCCTCTATGTCCTCCGCCTGGATGGGCTTGCTGGAGTGCCCGATGGCGCCAATCCGCAGGCCCTCCGAGGAGGGGTCCGAGGCCGACACGATGTGCACGGGGATGTGGCGGGTGTCCACGTCCTGCTTGAGGGCGTTCAGGACGCCCCAGCCGTCCATGCCGGGCAGGCCTATGTCCAGGATGACCCCGTCGGGGTGGAAGGCCCGGGCCAACTCCAGCCCCTCCTCACCGGACAGCGCGATGAGGACCTTGAAGCCGCGCTTGCGCACGTGGTCGCCCAGGATTCGGGCGAAGCGGGCGTCGTCTTCGACGATCAGCATGGGTGATCGTCATCGCCCAGGTCCCGGCGGTCGTCCTCCACGGAGGGTCCCCTGGGCGGGGTTGGTGCGGTCGGGGGACGCGTGGTCTGGGGCCGGGCCACCACCCGCGGAGGAGTGGGGGCCTCGCCGCCGGTGGCCAGGGGGGCCTCGGGGGTCTTGGCGACCACCTCCAGGGGCAGGAACACGGAGAAGGTGGAGCCACGGCCGGGCTCGCTGCGAAGCTGGATCTCGCCCCCGAGGAGGCGCGCCAACTCCCGCGAGATGGACAGGCCCAGGCCCGTGCCGCCGTAGCGCCGGCGGTCCCCGGAGTCGGCCTGTTGGAAGGCTTCGAAGATGACCTTCTGCTTGTCCAGGGGGATGCCGATGCCGCTGTCCTCCACATGGATGGCCAGGGCCTTTGAATGCACCAGCCCGCTCCGGGACAGGTCCACCCCGGGGGCCACCGCCGCGAAGGAGACCTTGACCTTGCCCGCCTCGGTGAACTTCAGGGCGTTGCCAATGAGGTTCTTCAGCACCTGCCCCAGCCGCTGGGGATCGGTGATGATCCGCCCTGGGCAGCCCTCCTCGCTGCGCACCTCAACGCCCAGCCCCTGGGCCGTGGCCATGGGCTGGAACTGGGAGGCCAGGCTGCGGGACATGGCGGCCAGTTCCAGGGGCTCCAGGCGGAGCTCCATGCGGCCGGCCTCGATCTTGGAAAGGTCCAGGATCTCGTTGATGAGGGTCAGCAGGTCACTGCCGCTGTCGAAGATGACCCGGGCGGACTCCACCTGTTCGGGGTTCAGGTTGCCCTCACCGTTGTCCCGCAGCCCCCGGGCCAGCAGCAGGAGGCTGTTGAGGGGGGTGCGCAGTTCGTGGGACATGTTGGCCAGGAACTCCGACTTGTACTTGCTGGCCAGAGCCAGGTCCTCCGCCTGGGTGGCCAGGGCGCTGCGGGCCAGTTCCATCTCCAAACGCTGCCGCTCCAGCAGGCGGTTCTTCTCCCGCAATTCCTCGTTGGTGACCTCCAGCTCCTCCTGCTGGACCCGAAGCCGGTCCTCCGACTCCTTCACCCGCAGCATCTGCATCTCCAGCTCGGAGTTGGAGTTCTCCAGCTCGGTCTGTTGGGCCCGCAACTCCTCCTGGGACTTCTCCAGGGCGCGGGACTGGGCTTTCAGCTCCTCATTGCTGGTCTGCAGCTCCTCTTGCTGGGCCTTGACGATGGCCTGGGCGCTGAGGATCTCGAAGGCGGTGGCGACGATCCCCATGGCCGCTTCCAGGTAGGTCAGGTCCAGGCCGGAGAGGGGCTCCAGGGTGCCCATCTCCAGGACGCCGCGGACGCTGCCCTCGAAGACGAAGGGGGTCACGCAGATGTTTCGTGGAGTGGTGTCACCCAAGCCCGAGACCACGCGCACGTAGTCCTCGGGGACGTTCTGCAGCAGGATCTGCTTCTTCTCCAGGGCTGCCTGCCCCACCAGACCCTCCCCAAGGCGGAAACGCGTGGCCAGGTTCTTCCTGACCGTGAAGGCATAGGAGCCCTGGAGCCGCAGTTCGTGGCCCTCGTGGGTATCGGACATTACGTAGAGGGCGCCCACCTTGGCGTTCAGGTAGGCCGCCACTTCAGCCACCACCGAGGAGGACAGCAGCTCCAGATCGTTCTGGCCCAGGACGACCCGGTTGATGCGGGCCAGGCCGCTCTTGAGGCGGTCCTGGTCGTGGGACGCCTGGGCGGCGGCGCGCAGGGCTGCCTGCATTCGGGCCACAGCCAGGGCCAGGGTGCCCAGCTCGTCCTTGGCGGAGGTGTCAATGGCGGTGTTCAGATCGCCGCTGGCGATGCTGTCCGTGGCCACCACGATGCGCCCCACACTGCCCGCCACAGCGCGGGCCGTGAACAGGGAGATGGCCACCCCCAGCAGCAAGGCCAGGGTGGCCAGCAGGAGGGCCAGGGTGACCATCCTGGCAAAGTCCGCGTCGGCTGCCTGCTTCTCCTGGTCCAACTCCGTCTCCTGAAGCTGGGTGTAGCGCACTGCCACCGCCGCCGCAGCCTCCCCCGCTGCTCGCCCATCAGTGCGACTGAAGGCCTTGGCCTCCTCGTGCTTCTCTGCGGCGGTGAGGGCCAGGATCTGGGCCAGGGCCTCATCGTACTTGTCGTAGGCGACGCGGAACTCCGCCACCAGGGCCCCCGCCTCGCCCCTCGTCTCCAGGCCCTGAACTGACTGATAACGCTGCTCCACCTCGCTGCGGATTCGCTCGATCCGCGTCTGGGCCGCGTTGCGTTCCTCCAGGGTGTGGGCCAGGATGGCCTCCTTCTCCTGGGTCCGCAGTTCGAAGATGTTCCGATGCAGGCGGGCGCTTTGCTTCACCGCCTCGGTCTTGGTCTCGACCACGTAATCCAGCCGAAGGTTGAAGCTCCACAGGCTCCACAGGGAGATGGTCAAGGGCAGCATGGTCAGCAGCAACACCGCCAGGGAGCTGACCAGCATCCGGCGCTGGATGGTCATGTCTCGAAAACGCATGGGGCCTCCGTCAGTT
>CAIXZC010000072.1 GCA_903923815.1 uncultured Myxococcales bacterium | reverse complement strand
GAGTTGGCGAATCAGGAACTTGGAGTTGTCCAGGCTCTTGGGGTCGTCGGTCACGGCAGGCCTCCAGGAAAAACCTTTGCGGGCAGAAATATGGTGCGTTGCGAAGTCAGATGCAAGCGAGACCTGAAGATCCGCTCACTGCGTTCGCGGCTAGGTCTGGCTCCCTTGCCCGTCCAAGCCGCGCACGAAGTAAGCGGATCGTTCGATGAGCCCCGTTCCCTACGCGCTGTGGACCAACCGCAGGCTGCCCTTCTCCTTGGGCCACTCCCGCGCCAGGGTGCGGGTGATGTCCGCCTCGTCGTTGCCGCACTGCAGCAGCAGGTCGTCCACCTGTTGCAGCGTGGACAGCTTGCAGTCAAGGCCGTGCCGGGTCAGCACACGCTTGATGCCTGGGAAGTTCTTCTCGATGTCGTGGCGCGCGGAGCGATAGCCCTTCCTGGCCGCCTCGGCCCGCTCCCAGAAGGCGAAGGGGTTCATGGTGAAGAAGTCGGCGTCATCCTCCGAGGGCTCGAACAGGATCACGTCCCCCTTGAAGCCCGGGTCCTTGCGCAGCTCCTCGATGCCCAGGTGCAGGCGGCTGTGGATCATGGTCCGGATGGACTGGTTCAGCGCTGTGATCAGCCCCATCTCGCCGATGGACTCGAAGTTGGGCACCAGCTTCTTGGTGGGCACCTGCCGGTAGGGCCGGAACGGGTTATAGATAATGATCAGGTCCGCGTCCTTGCGCCGCGCAATCTCCATGGGCGCCGTGTGGCGCACGCTGCCATCCACGTAGTAGCGGTCCCGGATCTTCACGGGCCGGTAGAACCCCGGCAGCGCCGTGGACGCCATGATGGCCTCGGAGATGCTTACGGACTGGTCCTCATCGGGCCCGAACACCACCTCCTCGCCCGTGTCCAGGTCCGCCGCCTCCACGTACAGCGAAACGCCGCGCTCGAGCTTCAGCAGCCGGAAGTTGTTGGGGATGCGCCGGCTGTCAAAGGTCCGCCGGATCCACTTCTCGATGCTGGTGTTGGAGAACAGTCCCGACGGAATGTAGGACGAAGGGTAGGGCAGGTCGGACGTGGCCCGCAGCTCCGCCAGGAAGGGTCCCAACAGCTCGGACACTGCGCTGGTGCCCGGGTGCCTGAACAGATTCGCCAGGGAGCGCTTCACCTGCCCCCCCCGCCGGTCCATGACCCGCAGCGAGCTGCGCCCCAGCTCGGGCCACAGCGTCGCCAGGTCCTTGGCGGCCTTGAAGCTCTTGGACAGGGTCTCCCGAAGGTTGGGCCGGTAGAAGTCCATGGCTCCAAAGGCTGGCAGGTCCGACTGCCCCCCCGTGAAGCCCGCCACCAGTTCCTGGGGCCGGATGCCCCCCGCCAGCGGTGCCGCCAGCATGGAGCCGGCGCTGATGCCCACGTAGATGTCGAAGTCCGTCACCCGACAGGAGCTCAGCAGGTGGTCCAGGGCCAGCAGCCCCCCCGCCTTGAAGGCCCCCCCCGATACCGCGCCGCCGGACAGCACCAGGGCCACCTTGGACTTGCCCCTTGCCTGTCCCGTGCTTTTCTGGACAATCGAAACCGCCATGGGTCACCCCGATTCCGTGGACTTTGCACCGGCCGGAGTATAATGCGCCCCATGCCTTCCCACAAAAAACCCCCGACCCCCGCTGCGCCGCGCCCCATCCGACGGGTGGCTTGCGCTGCCTTCAGTGGTCGCGTCCCCCCCCCGCGCCTTCAGGCGGGCTTGGACTTCCTTCAAGCTCAGGGCCTGGAGGTGAAGGTCTTCATGCCCCCCATGCCCCTGGAGTACCTGGCCGGCACGGACGACCAGCGGGCCCAGTGTCTGGCCCAGGCAGCAACCTGGATCAATGAATGTAATGGGGAGGGGCCGGGGGAGGGCCTGGTGCTGGCCATCCGGGGGGGCTACGGCGCCGCCCGCGCCCTGACCGACACCGAATTCAACGCGCCGGCCTCGCGGCTGATGGGCTTCTCCGACGTCAGCGCCCTCTTCCCCTACCTCTCCTTGACCTGCGGCTGGGACTGCTGGCACGGCCCCAACGTGTGTACCCTGCCCCAGCTTGACGCCCCCTCCCGGCAGGCTTTCCTGGACTTCCTGGCGGGGACCGCCCCCGCCGTCCCCCCCCTCACAGGCCTGGAAACCCTTGCCCCGGGCCGTGCGCAGGGCCCGCTGCTGTGCCTGAACCTGTCGGTGCTGCTGTCGATCCTGGGTACCCCCCTGGCCCCCCCACTGAACGGCGTGGTCCTGGCGCTGGAGGACACCAACGAAGCGCCCTACAGGCTGGACCGGCTGTTCTGGCAGTTGCTGCAGCACCGCGACGCCCGGGGGATTGGGGCCCTGGTCCTGGGGGACCTGGGGGCGCCCATGCCGCCAGACCTGCGCGTCCTGCTGGCCAACCAGGCCCGTGCCCGAGGCATCCCCGTGCTGACCGGCCTGCCCCTTGGCCACGGCGCGGAAAATATGCCTTTTCAGCAGCTTGCGACCGTCACGGTGGACGCCTCCCCAGGCTGCCCGGGGACCCTCCGGGCGGGCCAGCGTTGAACGCCCAAAAAACCGATTGACTTTGACGGGTCCCCGGCAAGAATAACCCTGTTATAACTTCGGGAGCCGCCTGACCCCGACCGGGGCTTGCGGCGAACGCTGACTTAGCGGATCCAACTTCGGGCGAGGTGGAGAGGAAATGAAGAAGAGAATTCTAGCGCTGGGGACGGCGGGCCTGCTTCTGGGGGCCGCGCTGTCGGTGGGGTGCGATTCCAACGCCCTGCTGTCCACAAGCGAGCGCTCCTTCCGGGAAATCTTCGTGATGAGTGCCGTGCCCATGAAGACTGAAGGCAGCGGCAGCAGCGAGACCTACGTGCCAGTCTGCGACGGCGCCAACGCCGATGTGGATGGCCTGATCCTCAAGTCGTTGTTCTACGGCTCCGAGGTGAAGGACGAGGTCGTCACCGACCGGGATTACTCCATCCGGCCCGGCGACAACCTTGACCGTCGCTTCGTCACCGAGTCCCAGATCAACACCAGCAACTTCGCCCTCAGCTTTGACTGCGTCGAGCAGGTGCTGCTGCAGGAAAGCAAGTGCGCCACCTCCGGCGATTGCGACGATGGCGAGGGCTGCGGGGACCGGATCAAGGGCTACTGCGTGGCGGGCGGTCCGGCCAGCTACTGCTACAGCCAGATCAAGAGCGACAGCGTGGCCCTCTCCAAGATTGACTTCAAGGCCATCACTCCGTCCCGTGGGACGGGTGTGGGCGTGGCCATCCTGGTGGACATGAGCGGCTCCAACAGCGGCCTCGTCCACTACTACCCGCCCTATTACGAAGACACCATGAGCGACGCCACCCTGTCCATTCCGGAGGGCGCCACCTACGCCCAGAACGGTTCGGACCCGGGCGGCACCCGCCTGGCCGCCGTCAAGGAAGTCATTGATACCCTCAATGACAACGACAAGGTGGTCGTGTTCGCGTTCAACGAGAACAAGATCGACATCGTCTGCAACCACCCCGACAAGGCCAACCCCAGCTTCGAAGAGAAGCAGGAGGCTTGCTTCTCGGCTGACAAGACGCTGGTGCTGGGCGACGCTGGGACCTTCTCGGCGCTGGACGGCATCCGCAATGACAGCCAGGGCCGCACCCCTCTGTGGAGCGCCGTGGACATGGCCTACGACTACATGCGGAACCACAGCGCCGCCAAGGGCCTGAAGTACAAGCACATCCTGGTCATCTCTGATGGCCCGGATACCTGCTCCGAGTGCCCCGAGCTGAACCGCTGCCGCAAGGCCTGCCTGTCCTACCAGACCACCTACGAGCAGGCCATGACCCGCATCCGCACGGACGCCTACGCCGACCGCATCCCCGTTCACTTCGTGCAGTTCGCCGCCAAGGGCTACCCGGACCGCGACTCCCGCCAGATGCAGACCGCCTGCGAGACCGGCGGCAACTTCGTGTTCCTCAACGCCCTGGACTTCACCACCACCGAACTGGCCAACCACCTGAAGGATGCTGCCCGCCGCGTGCGCTACACCTTCGGCGGTTACTGGGAGTTGGTCGTCAAGCTGGACGCCATCAAGAACAACAACGACATGCCTCCGGGCTGGGCCTACGCGGTGGAAGGCACGATGTCCGTCTCCGAGCCCATGCTCATCTCCGACGGCAGCACCAAGGTGTACCCCTTCAACATCAACACCAGCACCTACCTGGACGGCCGCCCCTCCATTCACAAGAACTGCGCTGTGGACGCCGACTGCCCCGTGGACGACACCATGGGCACCTGCGCCACCCGCTCCTGGTTCTGCGACACCGCCGCCGGCGCCTGCAAGTACTTCGACGCCTGGAGCGACAACGGCACGGGCAAGGGCGCCTGCAAGCCCGTCAAGGCCTTCCTCAAGCTGCAGCAGAAGAACACCAACGGCTCCTCCGGTGGCAACACCATCACCAAGCAGTTGGGTACGGCGGTCCCGACCCTTTGCTGCAGCGGTGGCTGCGTTCCCCCCAAGCCCCCCGTCATGCCCGCCGAATACGTTGACAGCACTGTCGGCGTCGGTGGCAGGTGCTACGACGAGCAGGGCTGGAAGCCGGACGACAAGGATCCCTCCATCTGGTACTTCTGGGCCGTCTACTACGTGAACAAGTCGGGCTGCGCCCACACCGCCCAGGACGCCGCAGATCAGATGGCCTATGGCAACGTCAATAACCTGGAGTACCCCGCCGACTGGGCCTGTGAGGACTCTGAGAATTGTTTCAAGCCCTAGGCTTTATTGGTTGATAAAACGTTCCTGAATCAAGGACTTAGAACCGCATTTCGTAGAAGAAAAATGAAGGGATCTTTCAGAAGCATCGTCGGAACTCTGGTTGCAGTGCTGCTGGTTCTGGCCGCCACCCCCGCCTTCGCGGCGGAGGAATCCAAGCTGGACACGTACCTTGACAAGTACTGGGGGGAGACCCGCAGCGTCAAGGTCATCCAGAAGCGCCTCTTCCAGAAAGAGGGCCGGCTGAACGTCACCCCGTATTTCGGCGTCATCCCCAATGACGACTTCTACACTTACTACCCCATGGGCGCGAAGGTGGGGTACTACTTCTCCGAAGACCTGGGCGTCGAACTGACGGGCAGCTACATCTTCGGCAGCGAGTCCGATCTTGCTGGCTTCCTGCGCAGCGACAGCGGCTTCCGCGTCCAGACCGAGTTCCCCCAGGTGCTCAAGTGGAACGCCGGCCTCCAGGGCCTGTGGAGCCCCATCCACGGCAAGATTGGCGTGTTCGCGTGGAAGCTGTTCCACTTTGACATGCACCTCAGCTTCGGCGTTGGGGCCCTGGGCACCGAGGTGTCCGACAACAAGGGCGCCGACAAGCAAAGCCGCACCGACGTGGCCGGCAGCGTGGGCCTGGGTGGGCGCGTGTTCGTTACCGATTGGGCCGCCATTGCTGTGGACTACCGCCACTTCTTCTACGCTGCCATGGAGCGTCTGGGCGGTGTCTCAACTCCTGCGGAAGTCACCTTCGGCTTCTCATTCTTCGTCAACTGAGCAGGGCCGGCACTGTGGAATCCCTGAAAGGAATAGGGAGGTAAGGACATGACCATGAACCTCAGAACCCGAGTGAATACGGTCCTGAGCCTTGCGGTGCTGCTGGGGGTGCTTGCGCTTCCCTCAGTCGCCTTCGCCATCAGCAAGAGTGAAGTGATCACCTTGGCGAAGTTGGGCATCGGCGAGGACGAGATAATCCAGGCCATCGACAAGGATCGGACCATATTCAATCTGAATATCAACGAGATCCTTGAGCTGAAAAACGCTGGCGTCCCCGAGAAGGTCATCCGCCACATGCTGGCCACGCCGCAGATGTACGGTGCGGTGCAGGCTCCGGCGGTTCCCGTGGTGGCTGCCCCCATGCCCGGCGTGCAGCAGGCCGTGGTGGAGAAGACCCCCAAGGAGATCCGCGCCGAAGCCGAGCGCGCCAAGGCCGAAGCGCTGCGCCTGAAGCAGGAGCAGGAGCGGGCCATGGATGCCCAGAAGCAGGCCTATGCCAAGGGCCAGCTCAAGACGGGCATGGATCTGGCAGAGAAGGGCGAGTACGTCGAAGCCATCCGCCTCTTCCAGAACTTCATCCAGAAGAACAACTACGGCCCCACGACGGACGAGTACTACAACGCCCGCTACGGTATGGCCCTCGCCCTGGTGAAGGCCGGCCTGTATGAAAGCGCCGCCAGCATGTTGCTGGAGATTGTCCTGCAGGGGCCCGACAAGACCTTCTTCCAGGCCGCCTTCCACAACCTGGTGGAGATGCGCAAGCGCGTCGCCTACAGCCCCCCCGACCTGGAGCAGCTGACCCAGTTCTTCGTGGGCAACTTCAGCCGCGGCTTCCAGGACAAGTACAACTACTTCCTTGGGGAGTTCTTCTACGAGGGCAGCAACTACAGCATGGCCCTGAAGTACTTCGGCGAGGTCTCCACGGACAGCCAGTTGCACGCCAAGGCCCGCTACCTGACCGGTCTGGTCCAGGTTGCGAACCAGATGTACAAGTCCGCGGTGCAGTCCTTCCAGGAGGCCGTGGAAAGCCAGAACCGCAACAAGTCTGAGGCCCGCGTGGCGGACATGGCCTACCTGGCCCTGGCCCGGATCGCCTACGAGACCGGCAACTACGACGGCGCCATCCTGTACTACCGGAAGATCCCCAAGAACAGCCCGCGCCTGCCCGATGCCTTCTACGAAATGGGCTGGACCTACTTCATGAAGGGCGACTACAGCCGCGCCGTGGGTACCTTCCACGCCCTGCACAGCCCCTTCTTCGATCACTACTTCTACCCCGAGTTGTGGATCCTCGAGTCCACCATCTACATGAACATGTGCCAGTACGACCGCGCCCGCCTGACCCTGGAAATGTTCAAGCGGCACGTGTCCACCAAGGCCATCCCCCTGGATCAGTTCATCCGCAACATGCGTACCCAGGCCGAGTACTACATGGCCTTCGTGCGTATCGGCAACGGTCAGGGCGGCGCCTACAACCTGCCCATGGAACTGATGTACCCCGTGATGGCCAACGCGGACATCTACCGGCTGTACAAGACCATCGCCCAGGTCGAGAAGGAGCTGAAGGCCCTTACCGGCGTGCGCGGCAAGCTTGGCTCCTGGGGTGAAGAGACCATCTCCATGCTGGAGAACCAGAAGATCAGCCGCATCAACGAAATCGGCATCAAGATCCAGATGGCCTTCCGCAACATCCAGAAGGATCTGCGCGACTACCAGGTCAAGGTCACCGAAATCGAGCTGGACCTGAACCAGGTCGAAATGGAAAAGATCGAGCAGTCCACCAAGGAACTGCTGGCCGAGCAGCAGTTGACCGACGCCGTGAACGGCCTGGTGCGCATGAAGGAAGGCGGCCGCGGCGAGGCGGACCTCATCAAGTTCGTGGGCTCGGATCCCATCTTCCGCCTGTTCAAAGACAAGCACTTCAACGCCCTGCGCAAGGCCCAGATCCCCGCCCGGGTGGTTGAGGCCATCGAGGACGTGGTGGCGGGCGAGGAGAATGTCGGCGGCAGCACGACCATCGTGGGCAGCGACTCTCTGGAATGGCCCTTCGAAGGCGACTACTGGGAAGACGAAATCTGGGGTTACCGCAGCTTCGTGAAAGAGGAATGCAAATGAGGAATGCCCTGCTTGCACTGTTGATGGTTCTGGTCTCGGCGCCGGCCTTCGCCCAGGGAATGGGCGAGCGCTCCCGCGCCAAGCGCGAGATCACCAAGATCAAGGCCAAGAACGTTGAGTCCAAAGAGGTGAAGTGCGAGGCCGATGGGGACTGTCCCCAGGGCCAGATCTGTGACGCCGTCAAGGGTATCTGCGTCAAAGCAGCCATGACCCTGTCGGACTTTGAAGTGGCCGCCATCGACAAGAAGTTCGAGGAGATGCAGGTCCGCAAGTCCGAACTGCGCAAGCAGAACATCCGTCAAATGGAAGACCTGCTGGCCACCAATCCGCGGTATGACCGCAAGGCCGACGTGTACTTCCGGCTGGCCGAGTCCTACTGGGAAGAGAACCACCACCAGTACCTGAACGCTCGCAAGACCTGGCTGGACGCGCTGGACAAGTTCGACGCGGGCCTGCTGACCGAGCGCCCCCAAGAGCCCGTGGGCGACTACGGCGTCTCGCTGGAGTACTACCGCAAGATCCTGCGCGAGTACCCCGACTACGAGCGCATCGACGAAGTCCTGTATTTCCTGGGGCGCGGCGCCCTTGAGGTGGGCCGCACCAACAAGGACATCCAGCTTCAGCGCGAGGGCATCAAGCACTTCGACAACCTGATTCAGGGTTACCCGAACAGCCGCCTGATTCCCCAGTCCCTGCTGCACCAGGCTGAGTACTACTTCGAGAACCGCTCCCTGTACTACGCCAAGACGAAGTACGAGACCATCATCAACAACTATCCCACGGCCAGCATGTACAACTACGCCCTCTACAAGTTGGCGTGGGTCTACTACAACCTGTCCGAGTTCGAGAAGTCCGTGGACACGTTCCACAAGGTCATCGAGGCCATCAAGTCCGAGTCCAGCGAGCAGGCGAAGATGTCCTTCCGCGACCAGGCCCTCAACGACCTGGTGCTGGTCTACACCGAAGTGGACGACGGCTGGAAGCTGGCCCTCGAGTACTTCACCAAGGAGATCGGCAAGGACGGCGCCTATGTGAAGATTCACAAGATGGCCGAACTGTACGTCGGTCAGGACAAGCAGGAAGAAGCCATTGCGGTGTACTACCACCTCATTGAGGTCTTCCCCCTGTCCCGCCGCGTGACGGAGTACTACCAGGTCATCCTGGACATCTCCCAGAAGTCCCCCAACTGGGACGAGACCGAGCGCGTGGTCAACGAGATCATGGTGTTCTTCCAGGAGGGCGGGAACTGGGCCAATGCCAACAAGAACGACCCCGAGATCCTGGACACCGCCGCGAACATGACCGAAGAGGCCATCTTCTTCGTGGCCAACTACTACCACGTGGAAGGCGACAAGCAGGAGAAGAGTGGCAAGGGCGACATCGCCGCGCCGCTTTACGCCAACGCCGCCAAGTACTACGCCATCTACCTGGAGCGCTTCCCCAACAGCCAGCGCTCCTACGAGGTCAACTTCTGGTACGCGGAAATCCTGTACTTCAACTTGAAGGACTTCAAGAAGGCCGCCGAGCAGTACAAGCTGGTGATCCAGAAGGACCTCAAGGGCAAGTTCCTGGAGGACGCGGCCCTTGGCGTCATCTACTGCAACGAGCAGTTGATGGTGGTGGAAGGCCTGCGTACCCGCGCCGACAAGGGCGACGTGCAGGTCAAGCAGGTGAAGGCCGAGGACATGCGCGAGGAGGCCCAGGAGATCCAGCGCACCGACCTGCATCCCCTGGAGCAGGACTTCATCAGCGCCGCCGACAAGTACACCCAGTTGTTGCTGAAGGCCCGCGAGGACCCCGACTTCGTGAAGAAGTACCCGGCCAAGGGCGAGATGATCCCCAACATCATGTACATCGCCGCCGAGACCTTCTACAAGCACGGCATGTTCCAGGAGGCCGTCGAGCGCTTCCAGAACATCTTCAAGTACGATGAGAAGCACCGCTTCGCCGCCATCGCCGCCACGATGATCATGGACTGCTACTACCGCGTCGGTAACTGGGACAAGGTGGAAGAGTGGGCGCGCCGCCTCATCGACACCAAGAACTTCCTGTTCAAGAGCAAGGCTGACCTGGAGCTCATCGTGGCCACGGCCATGACCCGCAAGGCCCAGGACCAGGAGACCGAGGGCAAGACCACGGCCTCTCTGGACACCCTGAGCAAGCTGCGCAAGGAGTTCGCGAAGAACAAGGAAATCATGGCGTACACGACGTACACCATGGCCTACCTGTACGCGAAGAACAAGGAACTGCGGAAGGCCATCGAGAACTACGAAGACCTCATCAAGAAGTACCCCAAGAGCGCCAAGGCTGTTGAGGCCCAGTACGTCATCGGCCAGATTTACGAAAGCCAGACCCAGTTCGAGAAGGCCGCCGAGGCCTTCATGGCCATGAACAAGTTCAAGGGCGAGCCCCGGGCCGCCGGTGCCATCATCAACGCCGCCACGCTGTACGAGGCCCTCAAGCAGCATGACAAGGCGATTGACGCCCTGAAGACCTTCAACAAGAGCTTCCCCAACGACGCCCGCGTGTCCTCGGCCTACCTGAAGATCGGGCGGCTGCAGCAGGACAAGGGCGACCTGGACGCGGCCTACGCCCAGTACACCGACACGGCCAAGAAGTTCTCCAAGAACGGCAATGTGGTCATGGAGGCCAACGCCCGCGCCGCCGAGGTGCTGTTCACCAAGGACAAGGACGTGAACCGCACCAAGGTGCTGGCCCACTGCAAGACCATCCTGACGGTCTACGACAAGTCCGGCGACACCGCCCGCAAGGCCCCGTCCCGCGTCTTTGCCGCCCAGGCAGCGTTCTACCAGGCCGAGTACGACTACGCCGACTACGTGGCCTACAAGCTGGACACCCGCAACCTGTACGCGCTGTCCGACTCCCTTGAGGGCAAGGCCAAGCGCCACCAGAAGGCCGAGTCCTCCTTCGCCATGGTCATCAACTACAAGTCCCGCACCTGGGCCGCCGCGGCCTACTACAAGATTGGTCTGCTGTACTACGAGTTCGCCGAGACCCTGTACGCCGTGCCACTGCCCGAGGGTCTGTCCGAGGACGAAATCGACGAGTACAAGACCTCCCTGGAGGACTTCGCCGCGCCGGTTGAAGAGAAGGCCCGCGCCAACTTCAAGGAAGCCATCCAGATGGCCCACAAGATGGGCGTCTACAGCGAGTGGTCGAAGAAGTCCGGTACCATGGCCGCCAAGGTCACGCCCCAGGACTTCCCCGTCTCCGAGGAGCCGCTGGTGCACGCGGACAAGATCCGGGACACCCTCACCAGCACCAGCTTCATCCGCAGCCTGCGCCGCGGCGACACCGAGGTTGACATGGTGTCCTTCGCCAGCAGCAAGGGTAAGGAAGAGGCCAAGCCCGCCGCCGAGTCCGACGAGTTGAAGGAACAAAGCGACGACACCGAGGCTACCGAGACCAAGACCGAAACCAAGGAAAGCAAGTGAGGGGGGCTGCCGTGTTTGCCAATATCACCAAGAACAGTTCCATAATCGCCTCCGTGGTCGCCCTCTCCGTGGGCCTGGGGGCCTGTGGCCCTGCCGCCACGGTTCAGAAGAAGCCCGTGGGTCCCTCTCCCGAAGAGTTGGCCCGCCTGGAAGAGCAGCGCAAGCAGGCAGAGAAGGACCAGATGTTGAAGGACGATCTGGCCCGCTCTCTGCAGAAGCGCGAGGTCGTGGTCCAGGAGATCGAGTTCGTGCCCGGCGTGGACGTGGAGGCCCAGAAGAAGTTCCGTGAGGGCGTCATCGCCCTTTACTCCACCATGGACTATGACCTGGCCAAGCAGTCCTTTGAGCAGGCCGTCGCCCTGGACAAGAACTTCCTGGAGGCCTACTTCAACCTGGGCATGATCTACGAGCGTACCGGCCAGCGCGAGGCTGCCATCAAGGTGTACCAGAGTGCCCTTGCTGCCAACCCCGAGTCCGGCGCCGCCAAGTCCTACATCGGCAAGGTGTACCTGGCCAAGGCCAAGGAAGCCTTCGAACTGGGCAGCGACGAAGAGGGCGTCAAGCTGATGACCGAAGCCAAGGCCCTGCTGGACCTGGTCCTCATGAAGGACACGGACAACGTGGAGGCCAACAACGCCGTGGCGCTGTACTGGCTGCTGAAGTCCGAGCGCGAGAAGGACGTCGCCAAGCAGCAGGAGTACCTGGGCCGCGGCGAAGAGTTCATCAAGAACGTGCTGACCATCCAGCCCACCAACGTCATTGGCCTCAACACCCGTGGCCTCATCTATCTGGCCCGTGGCGAGTCCAGCCTGGCCCGGTGGATCTTCGAGAACAAGGTGCTGAAGCTGGATGCCGCCTCCACCGAGGCCCACAACAACCTGGGATTGGCCTACCTGAAGCTGGGCGACACCCCCAAGGCCGTGCTGCACTTCAACCTGGCCCTCAAGCTGAACCAGGACAACCTGACGGCGCGCATGAACCTGGCCGCCATCTACCTGGAGTACCTGAACTACGAGGCCTCCAAGCAGCAGTACGAGTACGTTCTGAACGCCCGCCCCGGCAACGTCGAGGCCACCATCGGCATCGGCAGCGCCTCCATCGGCATGCAGGACTACGAAGAGGGCTTCAAGTTCTACCGCAAGGCCGTGGAAGCGGCCCCCGAGAACCTGGAACTGCTGCTGCGCATCGGCCGCACCTACCAGCTTCGCCTGTCCGACTTCGACAAGGCCGTGGAGGCCTACGAGGAGTACGTGAAGGCCGCCACCGCGCGGGGCATGGATGTCACCGAGGCCCAGAAGTCCATCGAACAGACGCGCAAGATGCAAGAGCAGATGCGCAAGATGGAAGAGCAGATGAAGGTGGAAGAGGCCGACGCCAAGAAGGCCATGGAAGCCCAGGCTGCGCGCATCAAGGAAATGGAAAGCAACTTCAAGACTCTGGAGTCCAAGGCGGGCCAGTACACTCGCCAGTTGCAGGAGAAGAAGGACGCCATCAAGGCCAACAAGAAGGCCACCGCGGATGACCGCGCGTTCATCAAGAAGGCCGATGACCTCATGAAGAAGCTGGCTGTGGTGGACCCCGCCATGCGCGAGATCCGCGAGAACATCCAGATGGACATGATGGAAGATGCGGAGGCTCTGGCCAAGAAGCTGTTTGCCACGGTGAACCCGGCCATTGACGAGGCCGAGGCTGCCCTGAAGATTGAAAAGGTCCAGAAGACCGAGGGCGCTGGCGAGGCCCCCGCCGCCGGCACCGCGGCTCCCAAGGCCGAGACCCCCAAAGTTGAAGAGAAGAAGGCCGAGCCCGAGGCCCCCAAGGCTGAAGCTCCCAAGGCTGAAGAGGCCAAGCCCGCTGCCGAGGCCCCCAAGGCTGAGGCCCCCAAGGCTGAAGAGAAGAAGGCCGAGCCCGCCGCTGAGGCTGGCGCGAAGTGAAGACTTGTAACCCCTAGGGGTTTGTAGCAATATCGCCGGCAGGTTGGCTGCTTGCGGTTGCAGGAGGTGTCAGATGAAGAGACTGGTATTCGCGGCTGTGTTGCTGGCCTTTGGTCTTGGCATCGGGGCAGGTTCTGCCCACGCGGCGGACAAGGTCAAGTCCAAGTTCTACGACTTCGGCGAGATGCTCATCGACGGTGAGATCAAGAAGCCCACGGCTCTCTACACCGACGCTCGCCAGAAGGTGAAGTTCGACCGGCTGCTCAGCCTCAAGAAGAGCTTCATGCCCGCCCTGATGGAATCCTCCAAGGACCAGGTCTTCAAGTAAATCCCACCACTCCGATCCCCGACCGCCAGGGAGGGGGGTAGTTACCACCGTATCCGAACCCCGACCGCCAGGGAGGGGGTTGTCCGTCCAAGCCGCGCCTTTCTCCCGCGCCTTTCTCCCGCGCCTTTTCTCCCGCGCCTTTCTCCCGCGCCTTTCTCCCGCGCTTTTTCTCCCGAGCCTTTCCCAGCCGCGCACGCAGTAAGCGGATCGGCCTTTTGGTCGCGCCCGCCTTCGGTCGCTCGCTCTCCGCGCAG
>CAIXZC010000071.1 GCA_903923815.1 uncultured Myxococcales bacterium | reverse complement strand
CAGTCATCTAGGATGTCGTCGCCGTCGTCGTCGTGGTCGGCCAGATTGCAGACGCCGTCATGGTCGTCGTCGAAGCAGTAGCAGAACCCGGGGTCCAAGGGGCGGCTAAGGTCCTGGGCGCAGGCGCGCCCGTCGCTGCAATCGGCGTTGGATCGGCAGGTCTGGCGGCACTGGAGGTCCTGGTGGACCTGACTGCACCAGAGGCCGTCGGCGCAGGATCGGGGGCTGGCGTCGGGGTCGCAGGTCTGGCCCTCGCCCAGGTCCAGGGAGGGCGCGCAGATGGCCAGGCCGTCGTTCAGGATCTGGCAGGCCGACCCCGCGCCACATTCGCCGCCCAGAGGGGAACAGGTGCGGGCTTCCCGGCAGCGGGTCAGTTCGGCTTGGCAGGCCTCGGCGAGGCAGGTGCCCCAAGGGGCGTCCTGGTAGATGTAGTCGTTGCAGGCGTCCTCACGGCAGCCCGCGAGGTCGGTCAACAGCGTGGCGGCGCCGGTGTTGGCGCGCAGCAGGCAACCCCACAGGCAGGTCACCTGGCCGGTGGGGCAGGCCTCCAGGCAGTCCAGGGTCTGGCCGCAGGACCCGTGACCGGCGCCGGCCGAGTCCTGGCAGCCAACGAAGGCCTTGGTGCAGTTGGCCGCGATGCAGTTGTGCAGGCTGAAGGCGCCATGGCCGAAGCAGTCCCACCAAAGACAGGCCTGCAGGTCGGTCAGGGCTTGGAAGGCCGTGGGCTGGCTTTGACAGGAACACTGGGAGACGCAGCCCGGGTCGCCCGCGCAGGCCTCCAGGCAGGCGCCGGTCTGGGCGCAGTCAAGGGTCTGGCAGGCGGCGTTGTCGCAGCGCCCGTCGTGGCCACAGGCCTGGGCGCATTGGCAGGTGCCGGGGGTGCTGCGGCAGTCGGGGAGGGGCAGCCCCGTCTGGTCGGTGATCCAGTTCAGGTAGGCATCCACCCGGGGGAAGGCCGAGCCGGCCGCGCACTGGCCCGAGTAGTCCAGGCCGTAGCTGGTGACGCCTGCCAGGACCCAGCCCTCGCCGGCGGGCAGCAGCGCCGCCCCACCGGAGTCTCCCTTGCAGGTGTCAGCCGTCGGGGAAACCAGCATGAGGTGAGTGGGGGTGTAGGCCGCCAGGGGCATGGTGGCGGAGGTCTTGTAGCCCCCAATCCAGGACTGGTCGCTGATTCCGAAGCCCACCGCCAGCGCCTCGGTGCCCAGCGTCTCGGGGGTCAAGGCCAGGTGGTTGAGGGTGACGGGCGTCACGCCAGGGACGGCCTTGGACAGCTTCATCAAGGCCAGGTCGTTGGCCAACGTCAGGGGGTCCCAGCCGGGGTGGAGGATGGTCTTGACGACAGGGTAGAGGGTCCCCGTGGGAGGCACGTGGTCGGCCTCGGTGCCAACCAGGAACGAGAACTTCTCGCAGTCGCTGACGTCGTCCAGGCAGTGGGCCGCAGTGAGGACCCAGTTGGGGGCAATCAAGGTGCCGCTGCACCAATAGCCGCTCCGATAGCAGTCGTCGTCTATGTCTGCCCAAAGGGCACCCACGGCAGGCCAGCCGGGCTCCAACTGGCCCCCCACGACGGGGCTTCCCGTGACCTTCAGGGGCGGCGTTACTGGTGTCGCCTCGTTGCAGTTCAGGGGAAGCAGCGCGAAAAGCCCAAGCAGCAGCGACAGGCATCCTTTGGTGCGCTTCACGGTGACCTCCGAGGCCCACATTAGGCCACTTTCACGCGAGGTCTGCAACCGCTTCTTCGTCCAGCCACGCGTCCACGCCACCGGTCAGGACCTGCAGCCTGGTGAAGCCCGCCTGACGCAGCAGCAGGGCGGCCTGGCGCGCGCGCTGGGAGCGCTGGCACAGGATGGTCCAGACCTTGGCGGAGTCCAACTGGTGCAGGTGGGCGGGCAGCTCGTCCAGGGGGATCGCAAAGGCCCCGGGGAAGGGGGCCAGCTCCTGCTCGTGGGGTTCCCGAACGTCCAGGATGTGGAACTGCTGTCCGGCCTGCTGGCGTTGGCGCAGCTCCGCCGCCGAGATGGCCCCCACTCCTTCAAGCTGCAGGCCCGGGGTGCTGGCCCCAAGCTGGCAGAAGGCCTCGTAGTCCACGGGCGCGGTGATGGTGGGGGTCGGGCCGCACACGGCGCAGTGGGGGTCCCGCCGCAGCTTCAGCTCGCGGAAGGTCAGCCCCAGGGCGTCCAGCAGCAGCAGGCGCCCCACCAGGGGTTCGCCCACTCCCAGCAGCAGCTTCAGCACCTCCAGGGCCTGCAGCGATCCGATGATGCCAGGCACCACGCCCAGCACCCCGCCCTCGGCGCAGGAGGGCACCAGCTCGGGGGGCGGCGGTTCGGGGAAGAGGCAGCGGTAGCAGGGGCCCTCCCCCGGCAGGAACACACTGACCTGCCCGGCGAACTGGTAGATGCTGCCATGTACGTTGGGCTTGCCCAGCAGGACACACACGTCGTTCACCAGATAGCGCGTGGGGAAGTTGTCCGAGCCATCCACCACCACGTCGTAGCGCGCCAACAGTTCCAGGGCGTTGTGGCTGGTCAGCTTCTCCGGGTGGACGACCAGCTCTATCTGGGGATTCAGCCCCTGCAGGCGCTCCCGGGCGGCCTCCACCTTGGGGCGCCCCACGTCCGCCGTGCTGAACAGGATCTGGCGTTGCAGGTTGCTCAGTTCCACGCTGTCAAAGTCCACCACCCCCAGGCGGCCCACCCCGGCGGCGGCCAGATACAGCCCCACGGGTGCCCCCAACGCCCCCGCCCCCACCACCAGCACGCTGGCGCCCTTCAGGCGCTTTTGCCCCTCCAGGCTGACCCCCGGCAACAACAGGTGGCGGCTGTAACGAAGCAGTTCGGCCCGGGACAGGGCCGTGGCCGCGGTGTCCAGGGACCGGGCCCCCCCTGACCAGGATCCTCTTGGCGGTACGGATGCAGCCATGAAACACCTCCCACGGCCAGATGGCAGGCCCTTACCGTACAGGGCAGGAAACGGACATTGCAACGCCCATGATCCTGTGGACGGCGCTTTTTCCCTTTTCAAGCTCCGTGGGGCCCCTCTATACTCCCGCCCTGTTATTGGGCCATCATCGCCAGGAGTAACCCATGAAGCTCAGCGAATTCATCCATCCTGCCAGCCTCGACGAGGCCTGTGCGGCGCTGCGTGACCTTGGTCCCCGGGGCTTCGCCCTGGCGGGCGGCACGGCGCTAAATTTCATGCAAAGCCATACCCCCAAGGTGGCGGTGGACATCACCCGCCTGGGGCTGTCCTACGTCAACCCGGGGCCGGACTACTTCACGGTGGGGGCCACCACGTCCCTGGCCGACCTCCAGCGCTATCGGGCGAAGGGCTGGGCCATGCACGAGATCTGCCGGCGCATCTCGACGCACCAGATCCGCAACGTGTCCACCATCGGTGGCAACATCTGCCGCGTCTTCCCCTGGGCTGACATGCCGGTGGTCCTCCTGGCCATGAACGCGCGCATGATCATCCACGACGGGCAGGACCTGGAATTGGGCGCCGACGAGTTCTTCTCCAAGCAGCCCGTGGGGCGCTTCGCCGCGGGTGGCCTGCTGACCGCCGTCAAGGTGCCAGTCCTCAAGGACCACCAGGGCTTTGGCTCCGTCAAGGCGACCCGCACGGACGCCGCCTTCTCGCTGGTGACCATCGCCGCCGTGCTGGAGTTCGAGGCGGGCCACATCAAGGGCGCCCGGGTCTCCGCCGGCAGCGCCATCCCCTTCCCCAAACGCCTTCAGGCCGTGGAGGCCGCCCTGCTTGGGCGTGAACCCACCACGGTGGCCTTCAAAGAGGCCGCCGCCAAGGCCGTCAAGGAAGCCAAGTGGACCGGCAAGGAGGGCATGAGTGCCGCCTACACCGCCGAATTGGTCGAGGTCTCCGTGCTGGATGCCCTGGAGCGCGCGGCCACCTTTGCCAGAGGGAGGGACGGAAGATGACCAGCAACTCCAAGACTGTTTCCTTTACGCTGAACGGCGAGGCCAAGACCTTCGCCACCGAGCCCGACGAGAAGCTGCTGACCCTGCTGCGGCGCGAGGGCTACCGCGGCACCAAGTTCGGCTGTGGCCAGGGCACCTGCGGGGCCTGCACCGTGCTGTTGGACGACCGGGCCATCTACGCCTGCCTGCTGTACTCCCAGCAGGCCGAAGGCCGCAGCATCCGCACCATTGAAGGCATGGGCTCCTTTGACAACCCCTGCGACTTCCAGCAGGAGCTGATCAACGCCGGCGCCGTGCAATGCGGATATTGCATCCCCGGCATGGTGATGAGCGCCACCGCCCTCATGGAAGCCGAGAACGACTTCGACGACGAGATTGTCCGCGAGTACATGGACGGCAACCTCTGCCGCTGTACCGGCTACGAGAAGATCTGGGCGGCCCTGCGCAAGGTCCTGGATCGCAAGGAGGCCTCGAAATGAAGTACGACCTGACCAGGAACTTCAAGCAGGTGAACCACTCGGTCACCAAGGTCGACGCGCTGCAGTTGGCCCTGGGCAAGGACTCTTACGTGGCCGACTTCGTCCCCCGGGGCACCCTCATCGTCAAGATGCTGTGGAGCCCCCATCCCCACGCCCGCATCGTCTCCCTGGATGTGTCAGCGGCGGAGAAGATGCCCGGCGTCAAGGCCGTCCTGTGGCACGGCAACGTCCCCCGGATCGCCCACTGCACGGCGGGCCAGGGGTTCCCCGAGCCCTCCCCCTACGACACCTTCATGTTCGACACCAAGGTGCGCTTCGTGGGTGACCGCGTGGCCGCCGTGGCCGCCGAAACCGAAGAGCAGGCCCTGGCCGCCCTGGCCGTCATCAAGGTCGAGTACGAGCTGCTGACCCCCGTCTTCACCATCGACGAGGCCATGGCCCCCGGCGCCCCCATCATTCACGATGAGCCCGAGGCCCACGTGCCCATCCCCATCCCCTACGAGCCCAAGAAAAACCTGGTCGCCCGGGTGGCCTGCGAGGCGGGGGATATGGAGGCGGGCCTGAAGGCCGCCGACTTCACCTTCGACAAGACCTACGAGACCCCCTACGCCCAGCACTGCCCCATCGAGCCCTACGTCTCCCTGGCGCAGCTTGCCCCCTCGGGCCGCATCGTCATCACCACCTCCACCCAGGTGCCCTTCCACTGCCGCCGCATCGTGGCCCTCACCCTGGGCGTGCCCGTCCAGAAGATCCGGGTCATCAAGCCCCGCATCGGTGGTGGCTTCGGCTGCAAGCAGGAGGTCCTGCTGGAGGACGTGGTGGCCATGTTCGCCCTGCGCACCGGTCGCCCCTGCCTGTGGCAGTTCAACCGCGAGGAGACCTTCCGCACGGGCCGCACCCGTCACCCCATGCGCGTCCGCCTGCGGGCCGGCGTGAAGAAGGACGGCACCCTCACGGCCCTGGGCATGGACGCCTGGAACAACACCGGCGCCTACGGCGGGCACGGCCTCACCGTGGTGTCCTGCGCGGGCAGCAAGGTCCTGCCCCTGTACCGCTGCGAGAACATCCACTTTGACGGCAAGGTCCTCTACACCAACCTCCCCGTTGGCGGGGCCTACCGCGGCTTCGGCGCCACCCAGGCATTCTTCGCCCTGGAGTCCCTGGTGGACGAGATGGCCGAGGCCATCGGCATGGATCCCATGGCCTTCCGGCAGCTCAACCACATCAAGGAAGGGGAGGGCTCGCCCATCTTCGCCGCCCTGGGTGAAGGCAAGGAGGGCGTGCCCATGACCGTGGGCTCCAACGCCCTGGCAGAGTGCATCGTCAAGGGTGCGGACGCCATCGGCTGGAAGAACCGCACGGACTGGCGCCAGAAGTCCGGTCGCTACCGTCGGGGCATCGGCATGGCCGCCCTCATGCAGGGCTCGTCCATCCCCCACATCGACATGGGCGCCGCCTCCATCAAGATCAACGATGACGGCTCCTTCAACCTGCTGTTTGGCGCCACCGACATCGGCACCGGCGCGGACACCGTCCTGGCCCAGATTGCCGCCGAGGAACTGTGCACCACCACGGACAAGATGATCGTCTACTCGTCCGACACGGACATGACGCCCTTCGACGTGGGAGCCTACGCCTCCTCCACCACCTACCTGTCCGGCGAGGCCGTCCGCAAGGCCGCCGCCGACGCCAAGCGCCAGATCCTCAAGACCGGCGCCGAGATGCTTGGCCTGCCCGTGGAGGCCTGCCACTGCGCTGACTCCGCCGTGCAGAACGCCGACGGCACCAAGAAGGTCAGCTTCGGCGACATCGCCTGCTACTCCCTCTACGCCATGAACCAGTACCAGATCATCGGCACCGCCTCCCACATCACCGAGAAGTCCCCGCCGCCCTTCGCGGCCCACTTCGCCGAGATTGAAGTGGACACCTGGACGGGCTTCATCAAGGTCCTCAAGTACGTGTCCACCATCGACTGCGGCACGGCCATCAATCCCCAGCTCTGCGAGGGCCAGACCGAGGGGGGCACCCTGAACGGCATCAGCTACGCGCTGACCGAGCAGTACCTCTTCAAGAACGGCCGCATGTCCAACGCCTCCTTCGCCAAGTACCACATCTATTCCATGCGCGATAAGCCGCCCATCCAGGCCATCCTGGTGCCCTCCTACGAAGACACCGGCCCCTTCGGCGCCAAGAGCGTCTCCGAGATCTGCATCAACGGCCCCGCCCCCGTCTTCGGCAACGCCATCTACAACGCCACCGGCGCCCGCCTGCAAGAGTTCCCCTTCACCCCCGAGCGCGTCCTCCAGGCCATCAAGGCAGTGAAGCGCTAGCCGCCCGCGGCACGCAGTAGGCGGAACCTGTTCCTGCCCGTCCAAGCCGCGCACGCAGTAAGCGGATCTTCCGGTCGCAGCCGCCTCTGGTCGCTCGCTCTCCGGGCAGCCCCATTGTCGACAAGCGCCAATGGGGCCCCCTCCGCGCTCCCTCCGGCGGCCGCTT
>CAIXZC010000070.1 GCA_903923815.1 uncultured Myxococcales bacterium | reverse complement strand
GGCATCCCGCCCATTCTGGATGCCGTGGTGCGCTACCTGCCCTCCCCCGCGGACCTCATCAGCGTCACTGGCATCAACCCCAAGACCGGCGAGACCGTCACCCGCCTCCTCAATGAGAAGGAGCCCTTCTGCGCCCTGGCCTTCAAGGTGCAGTTGCAGGAGGACGGCCGCCGCATGACCTACCTGCGCATCTACTCGGGGCGCTTCAGCGTGGGCGACGCCCTGTTCAACGCCAGCCGAAACCTCAGCGAGCGCGCGTCCCGGGTGTTCCAGATGCACTCGTCTGAAAAGAAGCGCATCGAGTCCGCTGGGGCGGGCAGCATTGTGGGGGTCCTGGGGCTGAAGTTGACCAGCACGGGTGACACCCTTTGCGAGCAGTCCAAGCCCCTGGTCATGGAGAGCATCAAGGGCTACGAGCCGGTGGTGCACCAGGCCCTGGAACCGGAGACGTTGGCGGACAAGGAGAAGATGGAGGAGAGCCTCCAGAAGATGGCGGAGGAGGACCCCACCTTCCGCACCCACGAGGACACGGAGACGGGGCAGCGCCTCATCGCCGGCATGGGCGAGCTGCACCTGGAGATCATCGTGGACCGCCTGCGCCGCCAGTTTGGCCTGGAGGTTCGCGTGGGCAAGCCCCAGGTGGTGTTCCGCGAGACCGTCGCGGCCAAGGCCGACGCCGAGGGCCGCTTCGACCGTACCCACGAGGAGCGTCGCGTGTTTGCCGTGGTGAAGCTGCGGGTGGAGCCCCTGGAACGGGGCACCGGCCTGGAGTTCGTCAACAAGTGCACCAAGCCCTTCCTGACCGACGAGTTCCTGGCCGCCTGCAAGGACGGCGCCATGGATGTGGCCAAGTCCGGCCCCCTCCACGGCTTCCAGATGGCGGACCTGCGCATGACCATGCTGGACGCCGAGTACCTGGACGGCGCCTCCACCCCGGTGGCCTTCCGCATCGCCGCCGCCGAGGCCGCCCGCAAGGCCTGCGCCGAGGCCACGCCCCAGCTCATGGAGCCCATCATGGCCCTGGAGATCAGCGTCCCCGAGGAGAACCTGGGCGATGCCATCTCCTCCATCAATGAACGCCGCGGCTCCATCGGCGAGATGAGCACCCGCGGCAACCGTCGCGTGGTCAGTGCCACGGTGGCCCTGCGACGCATGTTCGGCTACTCGTCAGACCTGCGCAACCGCACCCAGGGCCGGGGGGTCTTCATGATGAAGTTCTCCCACTATGACGTAACCAAGGAAAGCGCCATCCCATGAAAGTGAAGGACTATGTGACCCTGGGGAACCTGGCCTGCGGGTTCTCCGCGGTGGTCGCCCTGATGCTGGACGCCGGCAACTTCTCCCTGGCCTGCTACCTGATCCTGGCGGGCTTCCTGTTTGATGTGTCCGATGGCATCGTGGCGCGCTTGATGAAGCAGCACGACAAGTTCGGCGGCGAGCTGGACAACCTGTGCGACCTCATCACCTACTCAGTGGCCCCCGGCTTCATCGTCTTCCACGCGTTCTACTATCAGGCCCAGTGGCCCGTCTTCTCCGCGGCCCTGCTGGGCTTCCTGCTGCCCGCCATAGGCACCATCCGGGCGGCCCGCTACAACGTGCGGCGCCTGGAGTACGACGGCTTCTTCGTGGGCCTCCCCCGGCCCGGCGTGGCCATCCTGCTGGTGTCCCTGCTGCAGTCCTCCCTGTTCCGCTTCCTGGGTGCCCGCATCAGCGAGTACTTCTACTTCCTGCCCGCGGTCATAATTGTCCTGCTGGCCTTCGCCATGCTGTCCTACATCCCGTTCCTGGGCCACCACGGCCGCAAGTTCCGGGGCATCATCCACCTGGGCAAGTGGGTCTTCCTGGCCTCCGTCGTTTTTGGTCCATTTATTGGCTGGTACTTCCTGGGAGACCCCAGGTTGGTCTT
>CAIXZC010000069.1 GCA_903923815.1 uncultured Myxococcales bacterium | reverse complement strand
TGGCAGTTAGAGGCTTAACCCCTCCCCCCTCAGCTGCTGCTCCCGACTCCAAACAACCTGCTGCTACGTGTGCTGTTGCGCAGAGTACCTGCACGACCCCGAAGCCATCAAGGCAGAGAGGCGGCGGCAACAACTCGCAAAGGAGCGGGAGCTGCTGGCAGCGCGGTCGGGGGCGTGGAGGCCGGGGGGCCAGGTCAAGACCGATGCCAGCCACGTTACCCATACCGATGATCAGTGTCTGCTTGCCCACCAGGGACACGATGGTCTCGAAGACCTCGGCCACGTCCTGGTCCTCCGCGAAGACCAGCTTGGCGCTGTCCATCCCCATGGAGGCGAACTTCTTGGCGAAGATGTACGTCCCGGTGCCCATCAGCACGTAGCTGTCCGCAGGCTTCCAGGAGGCGCAGGCCTCGGCAAGCTGGATGGAGCGGTCGGGGCGGTCAGCGCGGCAGTTGAAGATGGCCACGCGCCGGTCGTGATCGGGGTAGCTGTCAATGGACATGTGCCACAGGCGGCCCGTGCTCTCGGGGTCGTTGGCGGCGAAGCCATTGATGAAGACCATCTTGCGGCCGAAGAAGCCCAGCTTGTAGTCCTTCATGGCGCCGGGGTCGGGGGCGGCGGTCCACATGCCCTTGATGGCGGACTCCCGGTCCATGCCGATGTCCATGAGGATCTTCAGGGCCAGGGCCACGTTCTCGCGGTGTTCCACGTACTGGAAGCCGGACATGTCCTCGGCCTTGATGGCCTCCACTTCGTCCTCGGTGACGGCGACGACCTCGGTGCCCCGGTCGGCCGCGGCCTCCTTGAGGATGCCCAGGTGGCGCCGCTCGCAGGTGAACAGCTTGCCCTTCAGGGGCATCATGCCGCACAGGCACCAGGCCACGTCCGTCTCGCCGGGGCCCATGACGTCCAGGTGGTCGGCGCGGGCGTTGGTGATGACGCCGTGGGTGGCGCGGACCATCTTGGACTCGGACAACCATTGCAGGTGGGGCAACAGGGCCATGCACTCAATGATGAGCGCGTCGGCCTTGTAGGACGCTGCGGTGTCCACGATTCGCACCTGCTCGATGATGTTGGCTTTGGCGGGCCGAAACACGGGGTACTCGCGGCCATCGGGCATGATCATCCTGGCCAGGGTCCCGGTGGTCTTGGCGCAGACGCGCCGACCAGAGTAGCGAAGGCCCGCGGAGATCAGCCTCGTGACGCTGGACTTTCCGCGGGTACCGTTCACATGGACTCGGATGGGGATGCTCTTCAGATTTGCCCTATGCCGGAGCGCCTCGACGACGAAGCCCAGCACCAACAGCACGGCCAGGACGATGAGAAGAATGAAGCTGTTCATCCGTCACTCCTGCCTTATGCCGATAAGAAACATGGGGGGGAAGCTTTCTAGAGTTCGCCTATGTCTTCGTTCCAGAGGCGGGGGTTGTTGGCAATGAAGTCCTGCATCATCTGAATGCACTCGGGGAGGTCCAGGTTCACGACCTCGACCCCGTGGGCGCGCAGGAACTCGGGGGCGCCGGGGAAGGTGACGGACTCGCCCACCACGACCTTCTTGATGTTGAACTGGACCACCGCGCCCGAGCACAGATAGCAGGGGGACAGGGTGGAGTACAGGGTGGTGCCCTTGTAGCTGCCGACGCGACCGGCGCGGCGCAGGCAGTCGATCTCCGCGTGGGTGATGGGGTCGCCCTCCTGCACCCGGCGGTTGTGGCCGCGGCCGATGATCTTGCCGTCCTTGACCAGCACCGAGCCGATGGGAATCCCACACTCGGCCAGGCCAATCCGGGCTTCTTCAATGGCGGCCTTCATGAACTCGTCCATGACCTTCTCCTCTTGCAGCCCGCAGGCTGTCCAGCCGATGGAAGCGCGATTCTATGTAAAGCTTTGCGGGGGTGGTAGTGTTTTTTTCACTTCGCCGGCTTGCGGGGCTTGCGGGGGGCGGGGGGGGCTTTTTCTGGGCGGGGGAACAGGGGCGGCTGGGCGGCGTCCAGGGTCTCCGTGGGGTCCCAACAGTGGCGGCAGCGGGCCTCGTACAGATCCTTGGAACCCACCAGGACGGTCTCCGTATGGGGGGCCAGGCGCTGGCTTCGGCTGGCCAGGGAGCCGCACTTCATGCACACCGCCAGTTGCTTGGTGACGTACTCGGCCACTGCCAGCAGCCGGGGCACGGGGCCAAAGGGATGGCCCAGGAAGTCCAGGTCCAGGCCCGCCACCACCACGCGCTTGCCTGAGTTGGCCAGCTTCTCGCAGACCTCCACGATGCCCTCGTCGAAGAACTGCACCTCGTCGATGGCGATGACCGCCGCCTTCCAGTCCACGTTCTCCAGAAGCTCCTGGGAGGAGCCCACCACCACCGCCTCCAGCCGCTGGGCGCTGTGGGTGACAATCTTGTTCTTGTCGTAGCGGTCATCCAGCCGGGGCTTGAAGATCTGGCAGCGCTGGCGGGCGATGCGGACCCGGTTCAGTCTGCTGATCAGCTCTTCGCTCTTGCCGCTGAACATGGGCCCGCAGATGACCTCTATGTGCCCGCGGTTCGGCCCCGCATTCATGTACATCATGGACAGCTCCCCCAGGTGTGCGACGCCCCGACCATATTGGAAACGGCAGGCAGGGTCAACCGCTCGAATTCCCAGTTCCCCCGATCGTGCCTTTCTGCTAAGGTGCCTTCCCATGAAAGACGCCACCCGAAAAAAACTGGCCCGCTATTTCATCCTGGTTGCCTTCCTTGGGGGGGCCGTGCTGTTCCTGCGCCAAAGCCCGCAGGAGGCCCGCATCTCGGTGGAACTGGACAAGGTCTACGAACTGGCCGGCAGCCCCGCCGAGAAGGTCGAGTGGAAGCTGTTTGACGAGGACGGCCAGTGGCTGTCCACCTCCAGCTTCGACTTCCCCGAAGAGCTGTACCCTAGCGGGCCCGGCCCCAAGCGCCTGGACCCCGTGACCCTCAAGCTGGCCAACGGCACCTATCGGGCCGAGGTGACGGTCAGCTACCGGCCGGGACCCAAGTCCCCCAAGCCGTTCCTGAAGACCTTCGTGGTGAAGCTTGACTCGGACAATCGCGAGGTCCTGCTGGGCCTCTGAAGCCACTTGACGGGATTGACTGCCAATGAACCAGGTGATGGTACACAGCCACGAGCTCCGCAGTGTCCTCAGCTTCGCCGAGAAGGTCCGCGACTCCTACAAGGAGCCCCGCGTGACCTCCATGCACATCCTCATGGCCATGACCATGGTCAGCCAGAACAGCTGCTACTCGCTGCTGCGGCGCCACGGCATCAACTTCGATGACCAGAAGGGCAAGCCCGGGCTGAAGGGCATCCACAAGGTGCTGGCCACGGCGGCGGGCCCCAAGGGCCTGATGGAGCCTGAGGAGACCATGTCCCTGGTGGAGGCCAAGGCGGCCCAACTGACCCGGGACCAGAAGATCGGCACGGTCTACAGCCCGGCCTACCTTGTGGCCATGCTGCGGGTCCAGAAGTGCGCCATCATGGAGGGCCTGGAGAAGGCCGGCTTCAAGGTGCCCACCCTGCGCACCGAGGCCAACGCCAAGCTGGCCGAGATGGCCGTGTCCAGCCGCAACAGCGCGGACCGCGAGTCCTCCGAACCCGAAGGTCTGCCCCAGGGCGTGGACAGTGGTGCAACAGCCGCGCCCCGGCCAGCGCCCGCAGGCCAACCCGCGGCGGTGACGCCCTCCCCCACCGTGCCGCGCCCCCCCGTGGTGCCACCCCAGGTGCGCCCCCCCGCGCCCCCCACGCAAGCCCGCCCCGAGGTGCTGACCGCGCCCAGCGAGGCCGCCCCGGCGGCCGACGAAGCCCAGCCCGACAGCGCCGACTACGTGCTGGACGAGGACCGCTTCCCCCTGCTGGCGCGCATGTCCCGCAACCTCACCCTTGAGGCCGCCATGAACCGGATCGACCCGGTCATCGGACGCCGCAAGGAGATCGAACAGATGATCCAGATCCTGCTGAAGCGCAGGACCAACAACCCCTGCCTCATCGGGGAACCGGGCGTGGGCAAGACCGCCCTGGTGGAGGGCTTGGCCCTGGAGATCGCCGGCAACAGCCCCCGGGCGCGGGCGCTGCACGGCCGCCTGCTGCTAAGCCTGGAGACCTCCTCTTTGGTGGCGGGGACGTCGCTGCGGGGCTCCTTCAGCGAGCGCATGCAAGAGCTGCGCAAAGAGGTCAAGGAAAGCGCCGGGCGCTTCATCATCTTCATTGACGAGATCCACACCATCGTGGGGGCCGGCGCGGGCGAAAGCTCCATGGATGCGGCCAACGAGCTGAAGGCCGCCCTGGCCCGCGGCGAGTTCCCCTGCATCGGCGCCACGACCCTTCAGGAATACAAGAAGCACATCGAATCGGACGCCGCCCTGGAGCGCCGCTTCCAGACCGTGGTCGTGGCCGAGCCGCCCCTGCCCGAGGCCCTGGAGATCATCAACGGCATCCTGCCCTTCTACCAGGAGCACCACCACGTCACCTACGCCCCCCGGGCGGTGGAGCTGGCGGTGCGGCTGTCCGTGCGCTACGTCCACGACCGGCACCTGCCGGACAAGGCCATCGACATCATTGACCGGGCCGGGGCGCGGGCCAACATGGAGGGCGTCAAGGAAGTCGACGAGGAACTGGTGGCCCTGCTGGTGGCCGACAAGGTGGGCATCCCCGTGGAGAAGCTGCTGCTGAACGCCAGCAGTCGCTACAAGGCCCTGATGGACAGCCTGGAGACCAGCGTGGTGGGGCACGAAGCGGCCCTGCGACGGGTGGCGGACGCCCTGAAACGTGGTCTGGCCGGTTTCTCCGGCGGCAAGCCCATGGCCACCATGCTGTTCGCCGGCCCCTCCGGCGTGGGCAAGAAGCAGACCGCCCGGGCCCTGGCCTCCTTCCTGTTCGACAGCCCCGACGCCATGCGCATCTTCGAGGGCTCCGAGTACACCGAATCCCACAGCGTGGCCAAGCTCATCGGCACCAGCCCGGGCTACATCGGCCACGAACAGGGCGGTCAGTTGGTCGAGGCCCTCTACCGGCGCCCCTTCCAGGTGCTGCTGTTCCACAACTTCCACATGGCCCACCCCGAGGTGCAGGACCTCATCGCCCGCGTCCTGCGCAGCGGCACCCTTGTGGATGGCAAGGGCCGCACCGTCTGGTTCAGCAACTGCGTCATCATCGTGACGGTGGATCTGGACCCCAAGGTCTTCGACAGCCGCGCCTCCCGGGGCGTTGGCTTCTCGGCCCAGAAGGCCGCCGCCACCCTGGACGACGGCCAGCTTTGGGAGGCCGCCGGCAACGCCGTGCCCCAGGTCCTTCGCAGCGCCGTGGACGAGGCCCTGATCTTCGCGCCCCTCAGCCAGGACGAGACCCTGGCCGTGGCCCGCCTGCTGGTGGACGAGTCCGCCAAGCGCCTGGCCGACGAACAGGACATTCACGTCACCGTCACCGACGAGGCCCTCCAACATTTGGTGGACCAAGGCGGTTACAGCCCCAGCAAGGGCGCCCATCCCATGCGCAGCGTCCTCCAGGCCGAACTGGAGAACCGCCTCGCCGAACAGATCCTCGACGGCAGCATCCGTCGGGGCCACCGGGTCACCGTCACCACGGGCCCCGACGGCCTGGAGTTCCAGACCCGCCGCCCCGTCTCCATCCGGGCCGACTGATGAGCGACCATCCCCTTGGCCCCGTCCCCCAGGCCGAGCGCCGCAGCTTCCTGGCCAACCTCTGGGTGCTGCTGGGCTTCACCTTCTTCAGCGCCACCATGTGGACCGGCGGCAGCGTGGGGGCCTCCTTCCCCGATCCCCTCTCCCTGACCCTGGTGGTCGTCCTGGGCAACCTCATCCTGGGCGTCTACGCGGCGCTGCTGGCCGTGGTGTCCCAGCGCAGCGGCCTGTCCACGGTCTTGCAGCTTCGCCGCTGCCTGGGCCTGCGGGGGAACCGCCTGGCGGAGGCCATCCTGGGCCTCACCCAGGTGGGCTGGTACGCTTGGGGCACCGCCACCGTGGCCCTGCTGGTCAGCCGCCACTTCGAGCTGGGCCAGCCCTACGAGGCCCTGCTGATGGTCACCTTCGGCCTGCTGTTCTGCTTCACCAGCTTCCTGGGCTTTTCGGGCCTCAAGTGGTTGTCCCTGCTGTCCGTTCCCCTGCTGACGCTGTTCATCGGGCTGTGCGTGGTGCAGGCTCTGGGGGACTACTCCTCACGCCAGGTGCTTGAAGGGGGCGCGGGGGCGGCGGGCGCTGGCCCCACCCTGACCTGGACCCAGGCCCTCACCTTGATTGTCGGCACCTACGTCAGCGGCGGCACCCAGGTGGGCAACTGGACGCGCTTCGCCCGGACCCCCTCCCACGCATTGTGGGCCAGCCTCGCCGCCTTCTTCGTGGGCAACGGCCTGATGATTGGCGCCGGGGCCATCTGCGGGCTGGTGTACCGGCGCTCGGACTTCGTGGAGATCATGGCCATGCAGGGGCTGGTGGGCACGGGCGTGGGGCTGCTGCTGCTGAACCTGTGGACCACCCAGAACAACACCATCTACAGCTTCGCCATCGCGGGCTGCTCGTTCCTGAACACCACCCGACGCAAGCTGGTCACCCTGGTGGGCTCGGTGGTGGGCATCGCGCTGGCGCTGGCGGGCATCTACGAGTGGCTGGTGCCCTACCTGCTGCTGATGGGCACCTACATCCCGCCCCTGGGCGGCATCATCCTGGCGGATCAGTTGCTGGCGCGGCGCCGAGGCCCGACGCCCGAGCTCAAGGGCATTCGCTGGGCGGGGGTGGGGGCCTACGCCGTTGGCGCCCTGGCCGCAGCCTTCCTCCCCGGCATCCCCACCATCAATGGAATGCTTGCGGCGCTGGTGGCCTATGTGTTGCTTGGTTCAGTGAAGTCCCAGGAAGTGCCCGCCGTGGTCAAGCAGTCGCCAAATCCTTAGCATCCCGCCTTCCTCCACACGCCCCAGGGCGAAGACGCCATCCAAGCCAAAACCCTCCAGCGTGAGCAGCAGCTCGCCGGGGGTCTCGTCGGGCAAGGGTTCGCCCGCGCCAGAGGCCAGCTTGGCGGCCAACTCGCGGGTGCAAGCCAGGCGCCGCCAGCCGGGGAAGATGGTGCCGGGGGCAATCAGATGGGGCGTCAGGTCCGAGGCCGTCAGCAGGGTCTCCAGGGGGCGGGCCTGGGCGACGTCGAAGCCGCCCGTCTCGGTGCGCCGCAGGGTCTCCAGGTGCGCCGGGCAGCCCACCGCCTTGCCCAGGTCCCGTGCCAGGGAACGAATGTAGGTGCCGCCGCTGCAGGTGATGTCCAGGTCCACGAAGGCGTCGCCGCTTTCCAGCAGGGCCAGGGCGTGGATGGTCACCTCGCGGGGCTCAAGCTGGTCGTCCGACAGCAGCCCCTGGCGCGCCAGATCATGGGCCCGCTGGCCCCCAAGCTTGACCGCCGAGTAGGCCGGCGGCGCCTGCTGGATGGCACCAAGGAACAGGGGCAGGGCCTGCCCAACGCGGGCGGCAAGATCGACGGGGACGGGGCCCTCCTCCACGGGCTGGCCCACGGCGTCGCAGGTGTCCGTGGCCACGCCGAAGCGGACCCGGGCGGTGTAGCGTTTGTGGCCCTCCTGAAGCCAGGGGACCAGCCGGGTGGCAAAGCCGCAGCAGACAATCAGCAGGCCGGTGGCCGCCGGGTCCAGGGTGCCGCTGTGGCCCAGGGGGCCCTGGGAGTGACGCTTGGAGATGAGGCGCAGGGCCTCGGTGGAGCCCACGCCCGCGGGCTTGTCCAGCAGGATGAGGGCGGCGGGGGGCGGATTCTGGCGACGGCTGCGGCCCATTACCTGTCCTGGTCGGAGGGGTCGCCGTCGGCGTCGGGGCCACCGAGGTGCAGCTCGCGCAGGACCTCCTCGATGCGGTTGGCGTGGGTCTGTCCCAGGTCGTAGCGGAAGGACAGGCGGGGCAGGTTGCGCATGACCAGGTTCTTGCGGATCTCCTCGTGGAAGCGAGACCGCAGGCCCGTGAGGCGCTGCTCGACCTTGGTGATCTCCTCTTCCGTGGGCTCCTGCAACATGCGGAACAGCACGGTGGCTTCCTTGAGATCAGGGGTCAGGCGGACAGTGGTGAAGTAGACCTGGGGCAGCTCCCCAAGGCGTGTCAGCGTGGCTGCCACGATTTCCTTGAGGAGGTTGGAGACCCGGTCTGCCCTTTTGAAAGGTTTCATGGCTACTCGAGGGTGCCAGCGACCATCTCGATCTCGAAGGACTCGATGATGTCGCCCACCTTGATGTCGTTGTAGTTCTCAAGGCCTATGCCGCACTCGTAGCCCTGGGCCACTTCCTTGGCGTCGTCCTTGAAGCGCTTGAGGGAGGACAGCTTGCCGGTCCAGATGACGGCGCCGCTACGCAGCAGACGCGCCTGGCCGGTGCGCTTGATCTTGCCATCCGTGACGTAGCTGCCGGCGATCTTGCCAGCCTTGGGCACGCTGAAGACCTGACGGATTTCGGCCTGGCCCAGATAGACTTCGTTCTCTTCCTTGGCGAGGGCGCCTTCCATGGCGGCCTTCACGTTGTCCAGCAGGTCGTGGATGAGGGAGAAGAGCTTGAGCTCCACGCCCATCTGGTCGGCCACGGCCTTGGCCTTGATGTCGGGGCGGACGTTGTAGCCCACAATGAAGCCGCGGGAGGCCGCAGCCAGATTCACGTCGTTCTCGTTGATGCCACCCACGCCGTCGTGGATGATGTCGATGCCCACCTTTTCGGAGTCCAGCTTGATCAGAGCCTGACGGGCAGCTTCCACGGCGCCCTGGGTGTCGGCCTTGAGGACCAGCTTGACGTCCACCTTGCCCGAGGCAGTGGCGGCGAACATGCCCTCCAGGGTGACCCTGGCGGTCTTGACCATCTTGTCGTCGCGAGCCTTGGAGCCGCGGAACTCGGTGATGACCTTGGCGGCCCGCTCGTCGCGGACGACGTTGAAGGGGTCGGAGGCCACGGGGGTGCCGTTGAAGCCCAGGACCTCCACGGGGGTGGAGGGGGGCGCCGTCTTCAGCTTGCGGCCCTTGTCGTCGGTCATGGCCTTGACGCGGCCCATGCAGGCGCCGGAGATGATGAGATCGCCCAGGTTGAGGGTGCCCTCCTGGACCAGCACCGTGGCCACGGGACCGCGGCCCTTGTCCAAGCGGGACTCAAGCACGAGGCCGCTGGCCATGCGGGTGTAGCTGGCCTTGAGCTCCATGACCTCGGCCTGCAGCAGGATGGCGTCCAGCAGGTCCTGGATACCAGTGACCTTCTTGGCGGAGACCTCCACGAAGATGTTCTGGCCGCCCCACTCTTCCGAGAGGATGCCGTGCTGGGACAGTTCCTGGCGCACCCGGGCGGCGTCGGCGCCGGGCTTGTCCATCTTGTTGATGGCCACCACGATGGGGACGTTGGCGGACTTGGCGTGGTTCAGGGCTTCCACGGTCTGGGGCATGACGCCGTCGTCACCGGCGACCACCAGAATCACGATGTCCGTCACCTTGGCGCCGCGGGCACGCATGGCGGTGAAGGCCTCGTGGCCGGGGGTGTCGATGAAGGTGATCTGGCCCTTCTTGGTGCGGACGATGTAGGCGCCGATGGCCTGGGTGATGCCGCCCGCTTCGCCGCCAGCGATGTTGGTCTTCTGGATGGCGTCCAGCAGCGAGGTCTTGCCGTGGTCCACGTGACCCATGATGGTGACGATGGGGGGACGGGAGGTGGCCTCGGTGGCCTCTTCGTTGGTGGTGAGCTGGGCCTCCAGGGCCTGGTTCACGTCGAAGCCCGCGTTGACCACTTCGTGACCCAGTTCCTGGGCGATGAGGGCCGCGGTTTCGAAGTCCAGGGGCTGGTTCACGGTGGCCATGACGCCCATGGAGAACAGCTTCTTCATCAGGTCGGAGACCTTCACGGCCATGCCGGAGGCCAATTCGCCCACGCTGATGGTGCCGTTCATCTTGACGGTGCGCTTGAAGAACTTGATGGGCTCCTCGTTGAAGCCGTCCTTGTGGCGACGGGCCTTCAGGCGGGACCCGGGGCTGTTCTCGCGGCCGTAGGTGGAGTCCTTCTTGCGGTCGTAGATGACGCGCTTGCCACGCTTGCTGTCGGCCTCGTCCTCGCGGCGGCCGGGGATCTTCTTGCGGGGTTTGCCAAAGGCGTCCAGGGCGGGGGCGGCGGGGGGCGGCGTCTGGGCGGCCTGGGCAATCTCGGCGGCCTTGCGCTCCTGGCGGGCAATCTCAGCGGGGTCGGGCATGGAGACCACCACTGCGCGGTAGCCGCTTCTGCGGCGGTCCGGCGAGTTGATGGACATGGTGCGCTTCTCGACCACGGGGCCGTTGAGGCCGGGCTCCGCGAGGCCCGCCGGAGGGGCGTCCACAACCACGGGGGGCTCCTCGGCTACCGGCGCAGGGGCCACCACCGGGACCTCCTCGCCAACCTGTTCGGGGGCGGGGGTGGGCTCGGGATCGGCAACGGGCTGGGCCTCCACCTCGGGCATAGCCTCTTCGGCCTCGGGGGCGGACTCCTGGGCGGGGGCATCCTCGGCCACCTCAACCACAGGCGCTTCTTCCACCACGGGGGCCTCGGGGGCGGGCGTGGGCTCGGGCTCGGGGTCCCGCAGGCGACGGCGGCGGGGCTTCTCCTCGGGGGCGGGGGCCTCCACGGGGGCCACCACTACGGGCGTTGGGGCGGGTGCCGGCTGGGCAGCCTCGGCCTCTTCCTTGCGGGAGCGCCGGCGGATGACCGTCGAGTTGACGCGCTTCTCTTCCACCGGCTGGTTCTTTCCCTGGGAGATGGAGCTCTTCAGCCGCGCCACATCGAGTTCGTCGAGGAAGCTCAGATGATCCACCACCGCAAGACCAATCTCCTTGGCCCGCTCCACCAACGTCTGCGGGGCCATGCCCAATTCCTTGGCTACTTCGTAAATCCGGATCTTGCTCATGAGCAGTGATGCTCCTTTCGACAGCCGTGTCTTTCATCATCGCGTCGCTGGGAGACCCCGAACGCAGCGGCCCATTCGGACCAGTCCGCGTCGGAGACAGTCGCTCCCAGTCTCAGGGATCGTTCTACGCCATGCTTCTTGCTGGCCCGGGCCCAGCAGGCCTCGGATGGGCAGAGGTAGGCACCTCGGCCGCTCAACTTCTGGAGGGGATCGGGCTTTACAGCCCCTTCAGTTCTGACCAGACGGCAAAGGGAGGCCTTGGCGTCGTGACGGCCACACGCCGTGCAGCGCCTTTCAGGCACATGGATCTGCGAGGTCCTGCTGACCATGCGTCGGTCCTCCAATTGCTGCCCAGGCGGCCGGGAGACCCGGTCACCGGGCTTCTCCATCGTCCTTGCCGTCCACGGGGGCGACGGGGGCACTCTCTTCAGGCGCCGGGGCACTTGCCTCGGGCGCGGGCACAGTCTCAGCGACGGGGGCGGGCTCGGCAGCAGGCACCTCGACGGCGGCCTCTGCGGAAGCGGGCTCGGCAGCGGCGCCCTCCACGGCGACCTCTGCGGGAGCGGGGTTGGCAGCGGCCTCGGCGGCGGCCCTGGCGGCAGCGGCGGCCTCGTTGGCGGCGGCGATGCGGGCGTGGGCGGCGGCGGCCCGGGTGGCCTCACGGCGCTTGTCACGCTCTTCTTTCAGTTCCTCGACGGCGTCCAGGATGTCGTCCACCTTGTCTTCGGTGATGCCGGGCATGGAGGCCAGCTCGTCAGCGGGGATGTCCAGCAGGGTCTCCACGGAGTGCAGGCCCAGCTTGAACAGGTAGTCCAGGTCCATCTCGGCGATGAGGCCGGCGGGCACGAGGGCCTTCTTGATCTCTTCCTTCTGCTCGGAGATCTGGGCCTCGCTGTGAATCTCGATGTCCCAACCCACCAACTGGGAGGCCAGCTTGACGTTCTGACCGCGGCGGCCGATGGCCAGGGAGAGCTGGTCGTCGGGGACGATGAGCTCGATGCTGTTCTTGTCCTCGTCGATGAGGACGCGGGAGACCTCGGCGGGGGCGATGGCGTT
>CAIXZC010000068.1 GCA_903923815.1 uncultured Myxococcales bacterium | reverse complement strand
GGAAGTGTAATGTGTAAGGTCCTGACCCCTCTTCTTGCGCGGGGGAGGCGGGGGCATTAGGCTTGCGGCAACTTGGCCTGGAGGTTGGCGTGGATCGGGAGCGAATACTGCAATACTACCGGCGGCTGCGGATGCGGGGCGAAGAGAACCTGGAGCTGATGAGCTTCAAGGTGGAGAACATCCTGCTGGTGTCGCCACTTTATGATGCCTTTGTGATTGAGCAGGACGGCGGGTTGTCGGACAAGATCTTCGGCGAGTACCACCAGCTCAACCTCAGCACGCCCCCCACGGTGACCTTTGCCCCCAACGCCGAGGACGCAATGAAGCTGCTGGCCGCCAAGCGCTTCGACCTGGTGGCCTCCATGATGCGCACGGGGGAGGGCTCGTCGCCCTTTGAGCTGGCCTCCAAGGTGAAGCAGTTGTACCCGGGCCTGCCCTTTGTGCTGCTGCTCAACCACCCCTCCGATCTGCAGCTGCTGGAGAACCGCAAGCGCGCCAAGGGGGACATTGACGACGTGTTCTTCTGGAGCGGCGACTCCAAGCTGTTCCTGGCCATGGTCAAGAGCGTGGAGGACCGCCGCAACCTGGACCGCGACGCCCGCCTGGGCCTGGTCCGCGTGGTGCTGCTGATTGAGGACTCCATCACCTACAGCAGCCGCTTCCTGCCCATCCTCTACACGGAGATCATGCGCCTCACCCGGACCCTCATCTCCGAGGAGGTGACCGAGTCCGACAAGCGCCAGCGCATGAAGCTGCGCCCCAAGCTGATCACCGCCCGCAACTACGAAGAGGCCCTGCTGGTCTACAACCGCTACAAGGACAACCTGCTGTGCGTCATCTCCGACGTGGAGTACGAAAAGGGCGGCAAGCTGGAAGGCCGCGCGGGCTTGCAGTTCATGGAGATGGTGCGGGCCCAGGGCTGTCGCGCGCCGCTGCTGCTGCACTCCCTCAACCGGGAGGTGGCCGCCGCCGCCCGGGGCCTGGAGATCAACTTCCTGGACAAAAACTCCGCCCACCTCAACGAGGAGCTGCGCAGCTTCATCGTCGACCAACTGGGCTTTGGCGACTTCGTGTTTCGCATGGATGACGGCCACGAGGTGGCCCGCGCGGGGACCATTGAGGAGTTCCTGGGGGCCCTCACCCGCATCCCCCCCGAGTCCCTGCTGTTCCACGCCCGCAACAACCACTACTCGGCCTGGCTGCTGGCCCACGGCGAGGTTCCCATGGCCAAGGTCATGGAACCCGTGAAGGCGGAGGACTTCCCCGACGTGGCGCGCCTGCGCAGCTACCTGCTGGAGTGCTTCTCCAAGATCCGCCACCAGAAGAACCAGGGCCGCGTGGTGTCCGTGGAGGATGTCCACCGCCTCAGCGCCGGGCAGGTGGTGCGGCTGGCCCCCGGAAGCCTTGGGGGCAAGGGCCGCGGCCTGGCGTTCTTGAACAGCATCCTGGCCGCGTCAGACTACGGCGAGCGCTTCCCCGACGTGGAGGTGCGGGTGCCCCTGACGGCCATAGTCGGGACGGACGAGTTCGACCGCTTCCTGGACTCCAACCATCTGGGCCGGGACCTGGCCTCCCTGACCGACGAGGACATCCGCCGCCGCTTCCTGGACAGCGCCCTCAGCGCCGATCTGCTGGCCCGCCTGGAGTGGTTCCTGGACCGGGTCAACGCCCCCCTGGCGGTGCGCTCCTCGGGCCTGCTGGAGGACAGTCAGGCCTACCCCTTTGCCGGCGTCTACGACACCTTCATGATCCCCAACTCCGCGCCCGCCCTGGCCCAGCGCCTGGACGAGGCCGCCTCCGCGGTGAAGCTGGTCTTCGCCTCCGTGTTCGTGCGCGGCGCCCGCGAGTACCTTGAGGGCGTGGGGGCCCGCCTGGAGGACGAGAAGATGGCGGTCATCATCCAGGAGGTGGTGGGCCGCCACCATGACGACTACTTCTACCCCGACGTGTCCGGCGTGGCCCAAAGCTACAACTTCTACCCCGTGGGCCCCATGAAGCACGCCGACGGCATCGCCTCCATCGCCCTGGGCCTGGGCAAGGCGGTCGTTGAAGGGGGCGGCACGGTGCGCTTCTGCCCCCGCTACGAGGACCTGGAGATCCTCTCCCACCGGGACACCGTGGCCAACTCCCAGAAGGCCATCTGGGCCCTGGACCTGCGCCCCCGCGAGGCCACCCTGGGCCGGGACCTGCCCGCCCCACTGGCCAAACTCACCGTGGCCGACGCCAAGCGTCACGGCACCATGCGCCACGCCGGCTCCGTGTGGGACCACGAGAACGACCTGCTGGTGGACGACCCCGACCGCCCCGGCCTCCAGGTGGTGACCTTCAACGGCATCCTCAAGTACGGCGCCTTCCCCCTGACGGAAATCCTGCGCGAGCTGCTGGTCCTGGGTGAGACCGCTCTGGGCGTCCCCGTGGAGATGGAGTTCGCCGCCGTCCTGGGCGAGGACACCCCCGCCTTCAACCTGTTGCAGGTGCGCCCCCTGGGCATCCTCGAGCGCATGGTCACGGTGGACGTGCGGGGCGAGGGGGCCTCCTCCGACGCCTTCGTCTACTCCTCCAAGGCCATGGGCAACGGTTGCCTGGCGGAGGTCCGGGACCTGGTGTTCGTGGACGGTGCCAGCTTCGACTCCACCAAGACCATGGAGATCAAGGCCGAGCTGCAGGATCTGAACCGCCGCTTCCGGGAGGAGGGCGGGCACTACATGCTGATCGGGCCGGGGCGCTGGGGGTCGCGGGATCGCTTCCTGGGGGTCCCCGTGGCCTGGGCCGACATCAGCCGCGCCCGCGCCATCGTGGAGGCCGACATCGAGGGCTTCCGCATCGAGGCCAGCCAGGGCACCCACTTCCTGCACAACCTGGTGGCCATGAACGTGCCCTACCTGAAGGTGGGCTTCGACGCCGCGGGCTCCTGGGTGGACTGGGACTGGCTGCGGGGCCTGCCGGTGGTCAGCAAGGGGCGCTTCTGCACCCACGCGCGGGTGGAGGCCGGGTTGCTGCTGAAGGTCGACGGACGCAGCGGCAAGGCCGCCATCTACAAGACCGGCGCGGGCGTCTGCGAGGGCGAGGGCTGACCCCCCGCGCCCCCCGCCAAAGCCAGCCCAACCAACGCCAGATCACGCTGGACCAGGACCACGGGCCGGCCCTCCCCGGTGCATAGGGGGCGGCCCAGGCCTCCGCAGAGGGACTCCACCAGGAACTCCGGGGTCAGGACCACCAGGTCGCCGTCGAGGAGCCCCTGCTGCAGGGCGGCCAGGTCGGTGACGCTGACGGAGTGGTTCTTGGCGTGCTCGGGGATGGTGAGGGTGCGGGAGAGGAAGGCCGGGTTGTCGGCGCGGATGTCCACGGGGCGGTTCAGGTCCCAGAAGAAGACCAGATCATAGTGGTTGTAGGTGCACACCTGGGTGGTGGCCGGCAGGCGAGGGGCCAGGGCGGCGGCGAGCTGCGTCTGCTGGGGGCTGTAGTCGGGGCGCACCAGGTGGGGCAGGCAGGCCCCCAGGAAGAAGACCAGGGCGCCCAGGAAGGAGGCGGCCCGCAGGGGCAAGGAGATGGTGGCGGGCAGGATGGCGGCGATGGCCAGACACATGGCCGGGGCGGAGGGCAGCAGGTAGTGGTACAGCTTGGTCTGGGCGAAGAAGAAGGGGAAGAGGCAACAGACCCACCAGAGGAGGATGAGGAGGTGGGCCTGATTGGGGGCCTGGTTGGGGTGGCGGGCGCGGCGGACGATGGTGAGGGCGGCCAGGGCGGTGGGGGCGGCGGGGAGGAGGAGGCCCAGGATGCCCTCGAAGCGCAGGAGTTCGCGCAGGTAGAAGGAGGGGTCGGACTCGGCGAAGAGGGAGGTGCCGGCGCGCTGGAGGACGTTGAAGCCGATGTACTCGGCCCAGAAGGTGGAGCCGTGGCGGGCCCACTGGAGAAGGTGCCAGGGGGCGGTGAGGGCCAGGAAGGGGAAGAGGGCGCTGAGGAGGATGCGGGGGGAGGGGAGGCGGCCCGTGAGCAGCAGGAAGAGGCCGCCGGCGCCCATAGGCAGGAAGGCGACCACGCCCTTGGTCATGGCCATCCAGGAGGCGGCCAGACCCACGGAGAGGGCGGCCAGATGACCCTTGTGGAGGTCCAGCAGGGCGCAGAAGAACCAGAGGCAGCCGGCCAGGAAGCACAGGTCCGTCATGGGGCGGCGGGCGGTGAAGTAGAACAGGTGGGTGGAGAGGAGCAGCAGCACCGCGAGGCGGGCGCGAAAGCCGCCCAGGCCAAGCTTGGCGCCGAGGCGCAGGAGGATGACCAGGGAGGCGAAGGCCATGAGGATGGAGGGGAGGCGCGTGGCGAAGACGTCAAAGCCAAAGAGGCCGCAGGAGGCGGACAGGAGCCAGAGGGCCAGGGGGGGGCGCTGGTGGAGGACGGCGCCCTGGAAGACCAGGTCCAGGGGGTTGCCGGAGGCCCGCATGTTGCGAGCCATGTCCAGGTAGATGATCTCGTCGGAGTTGTACTGACTGCCGGCCCAGGAGTTGAAGACCAGCAGGAAGGCGGCGGAGGCCAGAACCAGGAGATCCACCGGGGAGAAGGGGCCCAGGGTGGGGCGGC
>CAIXZC010000067.1 GCA_903923815.1 uncultured Myxococcales bacterium | reverse complement strand
TGGCGTCCATCATGTCCATCATGTCCATTCTGGGGGGGCGCGCCGTCCATTTGTCCATGACGTCCATTTGTCCATAACGTCCATTTCCGGCTGCCAGGACAAAAAAAGGGTGGCCAGAAATGGCCACCCTTCTTCTTTGTCGGGGTGACTGGATTTGAACCAGCGACTCCTTGGTCCCGAACCAAGTGCGCTACCAGACTGCGCTACACCCCGAAGACGCGCGTTTTTAGCTTTCAGCACTGGGACTTGTCAAGGACAAACGCCCGATGGGTCAGCGGCCAACGGGCCACCAGGTGCCGTCGGCGGGGGCTTCTTCGGGGTCGGGCCAGAGGTACAACAGGCCGGCGCTGCTGAGCAGCAGAGCGGAGAGGCCGTAGCCCACGGCGCTGAGGGCCAGGGCCTGATCGGCCTCGGCGCGGCGGTCCTGCCAGCCCCGGTTGGTCTGGACCATCAGGTCGTTGTACTCGCGGTTGAAATAGACGCCCGCGCCCAGGGCAGCGGCGGACCCCAGCAGGCTGGAGAGGGCCAGCCAGTTGCGGGCGTGGCGGGCCGGTGGGACGGCGTCCAGGTTGATGCGGCCGTCCCTGAGGGGCAGGCGGCGGCTCCAGGTGCCACTGACGGGGGTGTAGGTGGCGCCCTGGGCGTCCAGGCTCAAGGTCCCCTGGGCGCCGGCGGCGGCGGCGGCGATGGCAGCGTTGGCCCGGGCCACCTCGGGGTCTGGGTGGGGGCTCAGGCACAGGGCTCCGCCACAGGTGGTCAACTGGGCCTCAAGCTGGGGGCGCAGCTTCAACTCGCCGTCCGACGTCACCCTGTGCAGCAGGGGCAGGCTGCGGCCCTCGCAGTCCACCTGCAACCAATGGGCCGTGGGGGTGAGGTTGTGGACCATGTTGCTGCCCCCGCCCAGCAGCAGCCCGTCCGAGTACACGCTGCACTCGGGGCCACCGGGGTCCAGGCGAATGCGCAGGGGCCGGGCGCCTTGCTGGGCACCCCGGGCGTGGGCAAGGCGGGCCTCCATCTCGGGTGGCACCTGGGCCACTGAGGGCTCTTGATCGGGCAGGTACAGGGCCAGCCAGTTGGCCAACTCCTCGTCCGGGCCGCCCTGCATCCAGGCAATGCGGTACAGCAGCAACAGGGCCGCGTAGAGGTCCTCCCGGGCCTGTTCGTCCCGGGGCAGCCGGGCGGGGTTGGCTACCAGGGTCTGGCGCAGCCGATCCAGAGGCCCCCGCGCCCCCTCCAGGTCACCCTTGAAGAACAGCTCTGTGGCCCGGGACAGTTCCCTGCGGTCCAAAGCGACACCAGCCTCCGCCGGTGGCTCCAGGCCCGCCGCCGAGGGGGGCTTGAGCAGCCTGACATTGTCCCCCTCCACCGCCACCTGACCGGCCTCCAGGGCCTCCGCCGCCCGCCTGTCCTCCGGCAGGGGCAGGACGCGCAACTGGGGCCCGCCGCCGCAGGACAGGCAGCCAAGGGCCAACAGGGCTGACACAACCGTCTTCAACATGGTGGGTGACTGTAAGACAAACGTCGGCGCCGGCAACTTTCCGGTTCTTTGCGCGGGCGCGCCACGGTAATAACATCGGAGCAATTTTGGGAGGCGACCTTGAACCGGAACAAACTGCGCGTGAGGTGGGCGGCCTGGGGTGACCTGAACGCCTTCTTTGGCCTGACCCTGGACAACCTGACCAATCTGGTCCTGCTGTGGGGGCTGCTGGCAGCGGCCAACTTCCCCCAGGACGTCTACTTCAAGTACATGGTCCCCGGCACCGCCCTGGGCGTACTGTTCGGGGACCTGGTCTACACCTGGATGGCCATTCGGCTGGGGCGCCGCACGGGCCGCAGCGACGTCACCGCCATGCCCCTCGGGTTGGACACCCCCTCCACCATCGGCGTAGCCCTGGCCGTCATCATTCCGGTGTTCCAGGCGGCCCTGAGCAAGGGCGCCAGCAACCACGATGCCGCCCTGGCCGCGTGGAAGGTGGGTATGGCCACCATGGTCTTCATGGGCCTCCTCAAGACCCTGCTGTCCTTCGCCGGGGGGCGCATTCAGAAGCTGGTGCCCCGGGCCGGACTCATCGGCTCCCTGGCCGCCGTGGGCATCACGTTGCTGGGCTACATTCCAGTCATCAACATGTTTGGCGCCCCCGTGGCGGGCCTGCTGTCCCTGGGTTTGGTGGTCTACGCGCTGGCCGCCGGCCACCGGCTGCCCTTTGGCCTCCCCGGCGCTTTCGCTGCCGTGCTGGTGGGCACCCTGGCCTACTACGCGGTGGGACTCTCGGGCCTGGGCCCCGCCGTCCCCGCCGTCAGCCCCACCCTGGCCCTGGCGCTGCCCCTGCCCACCCTGGGTTTCCTGGATGAACTGGGCCCCGCCCTGGCCTACCTGCCCTTCGCCATCCCCTTCGGCCTGCTGACCATCGTGGGGGGCATCAACGTCACCGAAAGCGCCCGCTGCGCCGGCGACGACTACCCCACGGGCCAGATCCTCCTGACCGAGGCCGTGGCCACCCTGCTGGCGGGCCTCTTCGGCGGCGTGGTCCAGTCCACCCCCTACATCGGCCACCCCGCCTACAAACGGATGGGTGCCCGCGCCGCCTACACCCTGGCCACGGGACTCGCGGTCGGCCTGGGCGGCTTCCTCGGGCTGGTGGGCTGGGTGGTTGAGGTCATCCCCGCCGCCGCCGTGGCCCCTCTGCTGTTCTTCGTGGGCATGGAGATCACCGTCCAGGCCTTCAAGGTCACCCCCCAACGCCACTACGCCGCGGTCTTCCTGGCCTTCCCCCCGGCCCTGGCGGAGCTGTGCCGCATCATGCTGTCCACCACCCTCTTTGACCCCGGCCTCCAGGGCGCCTGGCCCACCTCCCCCGGGGCCATCCTCAACTTCCAGGTGGCCTGCCTGCTGGGCCACGGCTTCATCCTGACCTCCATGCTGTGGGCCTCCGTGGCTGCCTGTCTCTCCGACGGCAACATGCGCCGCGCGGCCGTCCACCTGCTGGTCATGGCGGGCCTGACCTTCTTTGGCTTCATGCACTCGGTCAAACCCTTCGGGGACGTCTACCTGCCCTGGAACCTGCCGGAGGCCACCATGGTCTACACCCTCGCCGCCACCTATCTGGGGTTGGCCCTGGTGCTGGCCCTTGTGAAAAACCGTCCGCCGGTGGACAATGCCCCGGCTTGATGGAGGCCCCAATGCCCAGCGGCACCACCACCCCCCGCCGTTCCCCCCGAAGACCCCGCAAGAGCGTCCTGCGCGTCCGCCTCTCCCGCGCCCCAGGCACTGCCCCCGGCGCCGAGGCTGAGGTCTTCTCCCCGCTGTTCCCCAATCGCCGCCTGGCCCTGGACACGTCTCACGTGGACCCGGACCTGCTGGACAGCCTGAACATCGAGTGTCTGCTGGGACTCAAGGAGGGCCGCCATCAGGTGCCCGTCTACAAGGGCTTCGAGCTGCCCCTGGAGGTGCCCGCCAACTGCACCGGGCATCTGACGTTGATTCTGGGGCGCGACAAGCCCGGCGCGCCGGTGGTGGTGAAGGACTGCCGCCTGCAGTTCGACCGCCCCATCATGCTGGAGCGGGTGTTCCAGTTGCTGTCCGGGGCGGGGCGGCTGTTCAAGGACAAGGAGCTGCCCGCGGTGCAGCAACTGCTGTCCTGGTTCTCCGACCCCGAGAGCATCGGCGTGGCCCTGGAGGCCCTGCCCGACAGTCTGCCCGCTTTTCTGGGACGCTTTGGAGACTTCATCCCCCTGCGCCTCAAGGACCTGGGACACCTGATCAACCAGATAAAAACGGCCACCGAGGACGTGTCCACGCGGGTGGCCCTCAATGCCATGCGCCTGGTGCCCTCCGGGGACGGCTACATGGAAGCCCACTTCACGGGCGAGGTCCAGGTCATCGGCGGTGTCAGCGTTCCCTTCAACGAGGTCAAGCTGCCTCGGGTGGTCATCCCTCTGCTGAATCACGAACTGTCCCGCATTCTGTCCGAATCGCCCTTGGCCTCCGCGCACCTGGACCGGCGGGCCCTCCCCGACGCCGATGCCCAGGCCTCGGCCTTCTTCCAGATGGTCAGCTCCATGGATGGGTCCCTGGATGTGGCCGGGGCCCTGCCTGCGCTGCGCATCGACAGCAGCGGCGCGGATGACAGCCTGCACACGATGGAGCTGGGGACGGAGGGCATCGCCCGGGCGCGGGGCCTGTTCCACTATCGGCTGGAGGGGGGCACGGTCAGCCTGCGCCTGCCCGACGCCGAGCTGCGCCTGGATGACTCGCTGACCAAATTCGCCCTGGGCCTGACGGTCCGGGCCGAGCCCTCGCGCCTGCTGGAGCTGCTGCGGCGCAAGGACTTTGGCGACGAGCTGGCGGCAGAACTGGACCTGCACATCAAGCCCGCGTCGCGGCTGGCCAACCTGCGCTTCAACCTGCACAACCGGCACCCCCTGCTGGTGGGGGACAGCCGCCTGCACCTGTTGCTGCACGGGCTGGACTTCAGCGGGCGCTTCGCCTACCGGCTGGGGGACTGGCCTGGACAGGAGGAGAAGCGCGACGTGGGCCTGCGGTTTGCAGCCAAGTTCGAGGCACTGACACCCACGGGCACCACGGGGGCCGGCAGCTCGCTGACCGTTGACCTGCTGCGGGGGAACCTCAGCGGGGCCCTGCATTCCCTTCCCCACGGGTACGGCCTGAAGCTGAAGGGCCAGGCGGAAGGTGCCCTCAGCTCGCGGCATGGCGTGCCATCCTTCCCAGAGTTGGGGCTGGAGGGCGAGGACCTGCTGCTGACCAGCGCCGGGGACCTGCTGTTCCAGGTGGAGCTGGCCAGCGGGCGCAACGCCGGGGGCCAACTGGAGTTCGACTTCTCGGACACCCAGGCGACCATGATCCTGGCCCAGATGCAGGGAACCCTGGGCACCCTGTCCTTGAACATCCCCAAGGGCACGCGGCTGGCGGCCCGGGTGGAGGAGGGCGTGCTGTCCTCGACGGGCCTTGGCACCGCCACACTGAGCAGCTCCTGGGACATGAAGAAGAAGTCGCCGGTGCTGCGAAAGGGCGACCAGCAGGTGGAGATCTTCGTTTCCGAGCTGCTGCGCCAGGAGTTCAACCTGGAAATCAGCCCCACGGGGGGCATTCGCATCACTGGCCCCGCCAAGGGGCTGTACGACGCCAGCTACTTCAACGCCCTCATCCATCCCTTCAGCGAGGGCGCCAAGTGGGTGGAGATCCTGCGCTCCCGGGAGGCCATGCAGAAAGTAGAGCAGGCCTTGGCGCTGCTGCATCCCGGCGTGGGGCGGGTGTCCGAGGGGCTGCGCAGCCTGGCCCAGCGGCTTGAGCAAGTACTGGAGGACGAGGCCATCTATTCGCCCGGAGACCTGGTGCCCGCGCCCAAGCTGGCGCGCGTGCTGTCCAGGATCATCACGGGAGGTACGGAGGCCGCGCCGGAGATCCTGGAGCTGGTGCTGGGGGTGGTGCGGGCCGAGGGCCTGGACCACCCGCGGGTGCGCGCCCTGCTGGAACGCCACCTGCCCTGGGTGGGCGGCTACGAGTTCGAGGTCATCAGCGCGCTGCGCTGGGTGGGCAAGCTTCTGGGGCCCCGGCCGGTGGAGGCGCCGCCGCCCTGGCGGCCTGTCGTGGACGGCCCCGCGGAGCAGCGCGCCCGGACCCTGCCGGGGGCGGACGACCTGTACGCCATGCTGGCCATCCCCGAGTCCCCCACCCCGGTCCAGTCGGCCCAACTGGCGCGGCTGGCGCCCTACCTGTCCTTGAGTCAGGTGGAGTGGCTGCTGACCTGCGGGCCGCGCACCTTCGTCCCCGAGGACCGCCTTGCCCTGGGCCGGGTGCTGGAGCTGAAGCGCCGGATTCGCAGCATCGGCGAGGACTACGGCGGCATCGGACACAGCCCCCAGGCGGTGGCCATTTCCTTCTTCCTTGGGGAGGCCCTGCAGCTTGATCGGGAGGCCACCCGCGTCCGGGGCGCCGCCTTCCCCGCCCGCACCTTCCTGGGCCCCGAGGACGCCGCCGTGCTGTTGCAGGCGGGCCTTGGCGGGGCCTGGTCGGGGCGCTGGGCCCAGCTGAACCTGAGGCTGCTGCTGAACAAGATCCTGGCCATGCCCCGGGACTATGTACTGGGCGTGCTGGCGGAGATGGGCAGCTTTGATCCTCGCGTCCTTTCGGGGGCCCTCATGGCCCTGCTGGAGCTGCCCCAGCAGCACATGCGCGAACCCCTGGATCTGGCCGATGCCTTGCAGCGGGCCGTGGGGGTGGAGATCCCCCGGCGGGCCGAGTACATGGCGGGCGGACGCTGGGCCCGGTTCTCCTACTACGAGGCCCTGAACCGCACCGCGGAACAGTTGTTGGAGGAGTCCGGCGAGTATCGGGCCGTGAAACGGCGGCTTCAGGTCACGGACCAGCGGCGCGTGGGGGTCCAGCCCTTCCCCGCCCGGGACCTGGCGCTGGAGGCCCACCGCAGCGTGCGGGCGGCGGAGGCCCTGGGCAAGCGCTTCCTGGATCACGCCGTCAAGGCCAACCGGCTGGCAGCCACCCAGGCCTACAACCAGGCCTTCGCGGACTGTGCCGCCCTGGCCGCCACCCACCCCCAGGCCATCCTGCTGCCCTGGTTCAAGCGCTTCTGGGCAAAGAACCACGAGGCCCTGGTGGTGCGCTCCGTGCTGCAAAACGTTCAGGACGACGCGGATCAGGTGCGGGACTGGCTGCGCTTGCAGACCGGCGCCGCCCTTCCCCGCAGCGAGGCCAGGCTGCTGGACGCGGTGGTGGAGGGCCTGTATGCCCGCGCCCCGGATCGGGCCACGCTGAAGAGCGATCCCCTGGTGCGGTTGCTGCTGCCACCGCCTGAGGGGCACTACGACTTCACCGTCATTTCGTGCATGGGTGTGGTCACCCAGGGGCGCGAGGGGCACGAGCTTGAGGCCGCCTTCGGACGCCTGCACAAGGCCCACGGTGTGCACATAATCCGAGCAGACACAGCCACCAACAAGCCGCTTGAATACAACGCCCGGCGCATCATCGAAGCCATGGAAGAGGCCGTCGGGCCCTTCGGCTTCCTGGGCTACAGCCAGGGCTGCGCCAACGCCCTCATGGCGGAGAGCATCCTGGCCAGCGGCACCCCCCGGGAGCGCCGCCTGCTGGACCGACTGGTGTGCCGCAACCTGCTGTTCTCGGCCTTCAACGGCTCGCCCCACGGCAGCTCCACGGACCGCAAGTTCCTGGAGGCCATGGTGGGCCTGGACAACTTCCTGTCCCACTATCAGGCCCGCCTGTCCCAGCCTGCCATTGAGGCCGCCGTGCGGGTCATGGTGATGCTGCTGGACAACCGCCTCTCCGCCACGGGCATCCTGGGCATGCGCTCGGTGGCCTACGAGGGCGTCATGGAGCTACACCGCCACGGGCGCTTCAAGGACGCCGTCCCCACCTCCCTGGTGCGGGCCATCGCCGAGCCCGACCGCTACCCCGAGGTGCTGCAGTTCCTGTACCACATGCTGACGCGCCTGACGGGCAACCTCCACCACGACACCCAGGTCTCCCTGGAGGACGCCATCGGGCACTCACGCTGGGTGGTCAGCCCCGGCGCCACCGTGCTGCGGGACTGCGACATGGGGGCCCTGCCCCAGCGCAGCCACCACTGGTCCCCCCTGAGGGAGGACGCGGACCCCATCGCCACGCCCTTCGACCGCAAGCACCTGGTCTACGAGTCCCCCAAGGACCGGCACGTGTTCCCGTGGATTGAAGTGAATGCGAGGTTCGGGCTGATCAGCCGCGGGTGACTTCCACCAGCCAGGCGGCGGCTTCGGGGCTAAGCAGGGGCAGCAGCTTCTCCAGCACCTTGGCGTGGTACTGCCGGATCTGGGCGATCTCGGACTTCTCCAACAGGTTCTGGTCCACCAAGCGCAGGTCGTAGGGACAGAAGGTCAGGGGCTCAAAGCCCAGGAAGACCTCCTCGCCGGGGGCGCTGACCTTGCGCACGATGACCAGGTTCTCGATGCGGACCCCAAAGCCCCCCGACTGGTAGTAGCCGGGCTCGTTGGACATGACGTTGCCCTCTTCCAGGGGCGTGAGGTTCTTGAAGAAGTGGTGGGCGCGGAAGGGGCCCTCGTGGACGCACAGCGCCGCCCCCACCCCATGCCCCGTGCCGTGGCCGTAGTCATAGCCCAGGCGCCAGAGCTCGCCGCGGGCGACCATGTCCAGCTTGTAGCCGTCCAGGCCGGGCTTCCAGCGGGCGCTGCCGAAGCGCAGGTGGCCCTTGAGCACCGCCGTGTAGGCGCGGATCTGCTCGGCCGTGGGGCGTCCCAGGGTGACGGTGCGGGTGATGTCCGTGGTGCCGTCAACGTACTGCCCGCCCGAGTCCAGCAGCAGGATGCCCTCCGCCGCCAGGGGGCGGTCGCTTTCCTCAGTGGGGGTGTAGTGGACGATGGCCCCGTGGTCCCCGTAGGCCACGATGGTGCCAAAGCTGGGGCCAATGTAGGCGGCCCCGCCAGCCTTCATGCGGGCCTGGTGCAGCCCCTCGGCCACGCTGCGCTCGGTGGCGCCGGTGGCGACCAGTTCGTCCAGCCGCGCCAGAAACTCCACCATGGCCACACCGTCCCGCAGGTGGGCCCGGCGCATGCCGTCAAGTTCGGGCTCGTTCTTGGCGGCCTTCCACTTGGGGATGGGGCTGCCCTTGGACAGGACCATGCCGCCGGCCTTCTGGAAGCCCCCGGCCACGGCCTCGTTGGCCGTCGTGGGATCCATCCAGATGGCCTCCCCGCGCTTGGCCCGCTCGGCCAGGTCCGAGGCCAGGGCCTCGTAGGGGCGCAGCTTGAGCACCTGGGGCAGGGCCCGCAGCACGTCGCGAAGCCGGGCCTGGGCGGTGTACAGGATGACGGACTGCCGATCCACCAGGGCATAGCCCAGGAAGACGGGGTTGAAGTCCACATCGCCGCCCCGCAGGTTGGTCAGCCAAGCCACTTCGTCCAGGGCCGCCACCAACAGGGCATCAGCCTTGGCCTCGCGCAGCTCTCTTTGCAGCCGCAGGTGTTTGCTTTCCACGCTCTCCCCGGCGACCTCCAGGGGGTGCAGCCGCGCGGGCTCGCAGGGGAAGGGCGGGCGCTCGGCCCACACCGCGTCCACGGGGTCAGCGTCCAGGGCCACCAGGTCGAAGTGGCGGCGCTTGAGCTGTTCCTTCAGGTCCGCGTATTCCTTCACGGAGAACACCGAGGCGTTCACGCCAACCTTGCCGCCCCCCGGCAGCTTCTGGGCCAGCCAGTCCTCCATGGCAGGGGTCTCGGGGAGGCCCACCTTGCACAGCTCCAGGCCGCTGCCGGCAAGCTGCAGCTCGCCCTGGAGGTAGTAGCGAAAGTCAGTCCACAGGGCCCCCGCGTCGGCGGTCAGCACCAGGGTTCCGGCAGAGCCGTCGAAGCCGCTGGCGAACCCGCGCCGCAGGAAGTGGGCCGCCACATATTCGCTCATGTGAGGGTCGGCGCTGGGCACCACCAGGGCCTGGACCCCAGCCTTCTGAAACTGCTCGCGGATGGCCGAAAGACGCTGCGCAACGGTGTTACCCATGGTGTCTCCTTGTGGCTGGCAACCCAGCGTGAACGGGATCCTTTTTACACGCGTGAGGGGGTCCTTCCAAGCGATTTTTGGCCACTTCCAAGTTCCCCGCGAACCCGCTATATTCGGCGGCGCTGAAGGAGGGCCCATGGAGTTCAGCTACAAGACCACCACGGAGAGAGACACGGAGCGCCTGGCGGCGGCCTTTGCGCAGGTACTGCAGCCCGGGGATGCCCTGGCGCTGACGGGGGACCTGGGGGCGGGCAAGACCGCCTTCGTGCGGTACCTGGCCCGGGCCCTGGGGGTGCCGGAGAATCAGGCGGTGACCAGCCCCACGTTCACCTTGCAGAACATCTACCACCACGGGCGCCTCAAGCTGGTCCACGTGGATCTGTACCGCCTTGCGGGCCTGGAGGAACTGGAGGCCCTGGGGGCCGAGGACTGGCGCGCGCCGGACTGCGTGCTGCTGGTGGAGTGGGCGGAGAAGGGCCTGGAGATCCTGGGCCCCGACTGCCTGCGGGTGGAGATTGAGATCGGCAGGGACGAGGAGCGGATCTTCCAACTGCGCGCCACAGGCCCCCGGTCGGAGGAATTGCTGCGCCTGCTGCCGCAGCAATTGTGAATCGCTGGTCGAACCGACAGTTGGTCGACCTAGCCGCGCAGGAAGTAAGCGGATCGGGAACCAGGACCGACAGTTGGTCGACACAGCCGCGCACGAAGTAAGCGGATCACCACCAAGGAGCTGACATGGACTTCACCTTTCAAAACCCCACCAAGATAGTCTTCGGCCAGGGCCGCATCTCCACCCTTGGCACCGAGCTTCGCGCCCGGGGCCTGTGCCGGCCCCTGCTGGTGGCGGGGGGCGGCTCGATCAAGCGCAACGGCGTCTATGATCAGGTGGCGGCGTCCCTCAAGAGCGCCGACATCCAGTGGGCCGAGGCCTTCGGCGTGCGCGCCAACCCCACCCTGGCAAAGGCCGAGGAGCTGATCGCCCAGGCCAAGGCCTTTGGCGCCGACTCCGTGGTGGCCGTGGGCGGCGGCAGCGTCATTGACAGCTCCAAGTCTGTGGCCGCCGGCTTCTTCCTGGACAACCTGTGGGACGCCTTCACCGGCCAGGCCCGCCCCAAGAAGGCCCTGCCACTGTTCACCGTGTTGACCCTGTCCGCCACGGGCAGCGAGATGAACGGCATCGCGGTGCTGACCAACGAGGCGACGGCCCAGAAGTGGTCCTTCTTCTCGCCGGCCTGCTTCCCCACCGTGTCCATCATCGATCCGGCGGCCCAGATCTCCCTGCCCTGGGCCGAGGTCGTCAACGGCAGCGTGGATGCCATGTCCCACATCATGGAGTACTACTTCGCGCGCCAGACCCAGGGCACCACCCTGGCGTTGAACGACGCCCTGTTGAAGACCCTGTTGGACACCACCGACGCCCTGCAAAAAGACCCCACCAACTACGAGCTCCACGCGACCCGCTGCTGGGCCGCCACCCTGGCCTTCAACGGCCTGTCCTCCTGCGGTCTGGGGGGCGGCGAGTGGCTGGCCCACGGCCTGGAGCACTCCATCAGCGCCCTCTACCCCCAGGTGGCCCACGGCGCCGGGCTGGCGGTGGTCTTCCCGGCCTGGTGCGACTACTTCAAGGACAGCCACCCGGAGCGCTTTGCCCGCTTCGCCGCGCTGTTCGGCACCAACGACACCGCCGAGGGCCTGCGCCGCCTGCGGGCCCGCTTTGCCGCCTGGGGCGCCCCCCAGACGCTGGAGGATCTGGGCGTCAAGCCCGCGGACCTGCCCGCCCTTGCGGCCAAGACCATGGAGATGGGGCGCCTGGGGACCCTCAAGACCCCCAGCGCGAAGGATCTGGAGCAGTTGCTGCGAGGCGCCCTGCGCGTCGGCTGAACCCGGGAGGTTCCCATGTTGAAGCCGTTCAAAGCCCTTCTGCTGGCGCCCCTGCTGGTCGCCCTGGCACTGGCCTGCAGCAGCGACGAGCAGGAGCTGTTCGTGCCCTACGACCTGCCCCCCGAATTGGAGGGTATGGACCTGTCCTATCTGCCCTTCGAGTACCTGCGGGACGGCTGCATGTACCGGGCCGCCTACCTGGGCATGGAGTTCGCGGTGGCGGGCCTGCCGGCGGTGGCGCTCCAGGCCCAGGACTGTGACATGAAGCGCAGCATCCATGGCCCCGCGGGGGAGCGCTGGCGGGTTCACGTGGTGGGCGGCTTCGTGGAGGACGGGCAGGTAAAGGTGGTGGACCCGGGCTTCTCGGATGCCCTGCTGACCCCGGACCAGTGGCTGGCCTTCCTGGACTCCGACAACCTCAACGTGCGCTACAACCCCTCCGCCTACCCCCAGGCCATGGATGGGGCCAACACCTGCCACAGCGAATCCGGCCAGGAGAACATCGTGGCCACGGTGGGCCAGATGACGCCCTTCGACCCCGAGAACATCGCCATCTGGTGCAGCTACCTGCGGCGCTATCTGAGAGACGCAGGCCAGGATGAGGACGGCAGCCGCGAGGCCCTCCTGGTGGCCCGTAGCGCCGAACTCTTCGATGCCCTGCTGGACCTGGGACTCATCAGCAGCATGGGCGAAGCCCCCGCCAAGGGCAGCTTCGCCTGCCCCCCACCCCTGGACCTGCCCTGAGCGCCACCCGCTCCGCCCAAGCCGCGCGCGCAGCAAGCGGACGCCGGTGCCGGTGCTTCGTCGCCTAATCCCGGCGCTTGGCAACCCAGATGTAGTTTTTGCGGCCGCCCTTGGTGCCCCGGGCCCGGGCCTCCACCTCTTCCACCACATAGTCCCCCCGCCGCAGGCGCGACGTGAAGGATCGGTCCGGCGCGGCGGACCACACGGCCAGCACCCCGCCGGGCCGGAGGGCCTGCCGGATGGAGGCCAGCCCCACGGGCGAATACAGCCACTCGTTGCTGCCACGGGTCAGCGCGTTGGGCCCGTTGTCCACGTCCAGCATGACCGCATCAAAGGCCCCCACGGCCTTGCGCAGCAGGGCCCCCACGTCACCTTCGTGGACCTCCGTGCGGGGGTCCAGCAGGGGCTGGCCCGCCAAGTGCCCCAGGTACTGCCGATTCCAGGCCACCACCGCGGGTACGACCTCGGCCACCACCACCTGGGCCTCCGCCCCCAGGCACTTGAGCGCAGCGGCCAGCGTGTACCCGCAGCCCAGCCCGCCCACCAGCACCCGCACCCCGGGGCGCTTGGCCACGGGGCCGCAGGCCAGGTCCGCCAGGGCCTCCTCGGAGCCATGCACCACGCTGCTCATCAGGTCCCGGTGGTCCACCCGGATGGAGTACTCCGTCCCTCGCCGCAGCAGCCGCAGCACACTGCTGTCCCCCGGCACCACCGCACTGTCCAGCAACTCCCAGGCAATCACGCAGGCCTCCGTCGGCGAAGGGGCACAAGCAGCAGCACCAGCCCGGACAGCAGCGCGCCGCGGGTGTCCGTGGCCTGGCCCAGGTTGCAGCCCCCGCCGCCCCCCGCGCCCCCCTTGTCAATGATGTAGCCGCTGTCCGGGTCCAAGGTCCAGTCGTGCCCGCTGTCCGGGGCGCCGGCGCCGCTGTCCTCGCCGGGGTCGGTGTCAAGCAGGCCCACCACTTCGGGGCAACGGGGGCCGCTGCAGGGGCCCACGTCCACCACATCCGCGCCGCCACCGCCCCCGCCCGTGCTGAAGTACCAGATGATGGAGTTGGGCCCGCCGCCGCACTGGGAGGCCGCGCGGACCATCCAGTAGTAGGTCTGGCCCTCCACCAGGAAGCCAAAGGGGACGGCGTAACTGGTGGTGGCGCTGGGGTTGTTGATGACGCAGCTTGGGCAGATGTAGGTGTCCGCCCCAAGCTGGCTGAGGACCTGATAGGAGGTTGCCAGGAAGACGCGGTACTCGGTGGCGCCGGCCACGCTGTTCCAGGTCAGCAGGGGGGTGGTGCCCAGGCCCTGCTGGGCGTCCGTGGGGGACTTGAGCACGGCGGGGGCCAGGGAGGGGCAGTTGTCCACGGGCTTGGTGGAAAAGGACCGGACGCTTGAGTACGGCCCCATCAGCCCTGGAGCCTCCGCCCGGACCATCCAGAAGTACTTCTTGCCGGGCTCCAGGTCACCCGCCGGGACCTTGTAGCTGGCGCTGGTGCTGGTGCCCAGGCTGACGCAGCCGCTGCAAGTGGTGGCGAAGTCGTCCAGGTTGCCCAGGGTGCTGCTGCTGGTGGCCAGGAAGACCGAGTAGGCCTTGGCCCCGCTGACGCTGGACCAGGAGAGGGTCAGGTTGATGAGCTGGTTGGTGGCGCCATCGGCGGGGCTTGAAAGGGACGGCTTGCCCAGGTCGGTGCCGAAGGTGGTGGTGAAGTCCCGTATGGAGGAGTAGGGCCCCAACTGGCCAGGCGCCTCCGCGCGGACCATCCAGAAGTACTTCGTGTTACCGACCAGCTTGCCCTTGGGGACGTTGTAGTAGGTGTAGCTGGAACTGGCCACCAGGGCGCACTTGGGGCAGGTGGTGGCGAAGTCGTCCAGGGCCGTGAGGGTGGACTCGGTGGGGGCCACGAAGACCGTGTAGGTCTTGGCGCTGCTGACGCTGTACCAGGACAGCTTGAGATCCAGGGCCTGTTTGGTGGCCCCGTCGGAGGGGCTGGACAGGGAGGCCTTGCCCAGGTCGGTCCCGAAGGTGGTGGTGAAGTCCCGCACGTAGGAGAAGGGGCTGAGGGCCCCGGGGGCCTCGGCGCGGACCATCCAGAAGTACTTGGTGTTGCCCGCCAGCTTGCCCTTGGGGACGTTGTAGTAGGCATAGGTGGAGGTGGCGACCAGGGCGCACTTGGCGCAGGTGGTGGCGGCGTCGTCCAGGTAGTTCAGGGTGCTCTCGTCGGTGGCCACAAAGACTGTGTAGGTCTTGGCGCTGCTGACGCTGTACCAGGACAGCTTGAGGTCCAGGTCCTGGTCCTTGGCGCCGTCCGAGGGGCTGGACAGGCTTGGCCGCGACAGGGTCTCCATTTTGGTGGTGTAGTAGCGAAGGTCGGAGTTGTCGCTGTGGTCGCCGCTGCTTTCGGCGCGGACCAGCCAGTAGTATTTGGTACCGCCAGTCAGCTTGCCCGAGGGGATGTAGTAGTAGGTGGAGGACGTGGTGGTGTTGACGGCGCAGGAGTAGCAGCTGGTGGTGGTGTCGGACAGGCCGCTGAGGGTGGACTGGGAGTCCGCCACGAAGACGCGGTACTTGTTGGCGCCGCTGACGCTGTACCAGGACAGCTTGGTGTCCAGCTCCTGGTTGGTGGCACCGTTGGAAGGGCTGGACAGGGACGGCGTGGGCAGCAGGGCGAAGGCGACCCCCGGAGTCAGCACCCCAAGCAGCCAAAGCAGCAACGCAATCGTGCCTTTCATGGCCCCCCCTTTGCACCTTGCCTGACAAAACAGGCGGCCATTCTAGCGCAACCGGAGGCGCGCACCAACAGGTCTTTGGGGGACGCCGCTCAGGCCAGAATCAGCCACAGCGACAGCAGGGACGCGGTGAGGGCGGCCACGCGCCAGGGGCCGAATTTTTCGCGGAACACCAGGAAGGCCAGGCCCGTGGGGATAAGAAAAGCCATGGCAAAGACGGGCTGCACCACGGAGAGGGGGCCCTTGGAGAAGGCCTCCAGGATCAGCAGGTAGCCCACGAAGTTGAGGACGCCCACGAAGATGCCAAAGCCCAGCTCCAGGTTGCGGATGCGGTGGGGGCGGGCGGGGGCGGAGGGGGCGGCGGGGGCGGCCTGGCCCTTGCGGACCATCAGCAGCAAGGACCACACGGTCAACATCAGGTAGGACAGAAAGATGTACTCCAGGCGGGGCACGGCGGTGCAGGCCAGCTTGCCCACGGTCATGGAGATGGCGTGGGCCACGGCGGCCCCGGTGCCGATGGCGATGCCGGCCAGGATGCCCTGGCGGGCGGTGAAGGCGCGGCGCTGCTCCAAGAACAGGATGGCGATGACGGCGAAGCTGGCCAGGATGCCGGCGTACTGCCGCAGCGTGGGGTCCTCGGCCAGGAAGACGATGCCATGAGCACGGCGAAGGCGCTGGCGGTCTTGACCAGGGGGAAGGCAGCGTTGGCGTCCAGGCGCCGCAGGGTCTCAAGCTGGCCGATGTAGCCCAGCCCATAGGTCAGGGAGTTGGCCATGGCGTAGAGGGCCACGATGCCCCAGTCCACATCCTCGGCGGTGCTGAAGAACAAAGAGAACAGGGCCAGCAGGGCCACCGACAGGGAGGAGAACAGCATGAGCCGACGGGAGCGGCAGCCCCGGCCCAGGGCCACCTTGGCGGCAAAGTCCATGAGCCCATAGATGAGGGTGGCCACCACCACCGCGACCTTCCAGGATTCGAACACGCTCCACCCCCTTTGCGCGACCCCGGGGAAGATACACGCAACGGGGGAGGCTGTCGATTCGCAGGTGAATGAAGAGGGGACGGAGGATCACCAGCCGCCGGGGCCGCCGCCGCCCCCGGGGCCCCCGCCCTGGCCAATGGTGGTGGCGGTGCTGCTGACGGTGAAGGTGGTGTACTTGGTGCCGGGGGTGTAGGTGCCGCCCTCCACCAGGCTGTCCCGCACGGTGCCGGTGGAGCTGCCGCCCAGGTACACGACGTAGGACGCGGCCTTGACGAGGTCGGGGCTGGAGAAGGCCACGGACTGGTAGGTCTTGAGGGGGACGAAGGTCAGCAGGCTGGTGCCGTCCGCCTTCTCCAGGTGGAACAGGTTGCCCGCCTTCTGGGAGGCCGAGAGGTTGATCAGCACGGAGTTCTGGGTGGACTGGGTGCCGGGGATCTGGGCCATGCCCGAGCTGCCCGCCGCCACCAGCAGGCCGCCGGTGATCTTGAAGGTGCCGTCGTAGTCCAGGGCGCCGTTCATGTTGCCTGTGGGGCCGTTGACCAGCAATTCGCCGCCGGTCATCTGGACCGAGCCGTTGACGTCCATGCCGTCGCCGTTTCCGTTCACGGCGATGTGGCCGCCGTGGATGTAGATGTAGGGGCTGCCGCTGGTGCCCTTGGTGGCGTTCAGGCCGTCGTCGCTGGACACCACGTGGATGTCGCCGCCGTCGAAGGTGATGACGGTGCTCTCCAGGCCCTCGTAGGACTTCTTGATGTCCACCGTGCCGTCGCTGATGTCCAGGGTCAGGTCGCCGTGGAGGCCGTCATCGCCGGAGGACAGCGTCAGGCTGCCACCGGAGACGGTGACGGCGCCGTTGGAGTGGATGGCGTCGTCGGCGCAGTCCAGGGTCAGGCTGCCGCCGGCCACCTCCACGCTGGCCACGCCTTTGATGCCCTTGGAGGACACATCCCCGACCACAGAGTGGCTGCTGCCCAGGCCCGAGGTGACCTTGAGGCTGCCTTTCATGATCAATACGTCGGTCTCGGCGTCGAAGCCGTCGCCCGTGGAGGTCACCTGCAGGTTGCCGTCCTCAACGGTGATGTAGCCCAGGGCGGCGTTCTCCGTGTTGTCGGCCTTCAGGCCATCGCCGCCGGCCTTGACGGTGATGGTCCCGCGCTTGATCAGCAGGAAGTCCTTGCCCCGCAGGCCGTCATCCAGGGCGTCCACGGTGATGACGGCGGCGTCCAGGGTCAGGCTGTCCTTGCTGGAGATGCCGTCGTTGTAGTTGGCGTCCACCTCCAGGGTGCCCTGGCCGTAGACGGTCAGGTTGGCCCGGGAGAAGAGGGCGGCGTTGGGTTCGTCGTCGCCCACGTTGTCGAAGACGTAGGCGGCGGGGTCGGCAAGGCGGTTGGTGGTGCCCGCGGCCAGTTCAATGAAGACCTGGTCGCCCGCCAGGATGGCCAGGGGCGCATTGGTGCTGCTGCTCAGGTCCACGCCGTCCAGGATCAGGTACACCGCGCCGCTGGCCACGTTGACCCGCAGTTGCCCGTCGTTCAGGGTGCCGTCCACGGCGAAGATGCCGGCCCGGGTGATGGTGACCCGGGTGCCGCTGACGGTGGCGCCGGTGCCCTCCACGGTGATGGAGTCGCCCTTCAGGTGGATGTAGACGATCTGGGAAGGGTCGCCGGTGTCGTAGGAGCTGTCGTAGAGGACAAGGGCGCCGTCTTCGGGGACGGAGGCCACGTCGCCGGAGTCTTCGGCCCCGGCCTCCGTCCCCGGGTCCAGGCCCAGGTCCAGCAGGGCGCCGGCGTCCCCGCCCAGGTCCGCCTCGGCCAGGTCGTCCGCCGCCACCAGGTCCAGGCCCGGCGCGGTGGAGTCGCTGCCACCGCAGGCAGTCAGAGCCAAGACCAGGGACAGGAACGGGAACCACACACCAACGTGGGAAAGCTTCATGGAACACCTCCTGAGAGCCGCGCTGATTCTATAATGCCGCCACCCCTATTCAACGTTGGCCGCGAAGAAATCCGAGCACTGGGTGGATACCCCCAACCCAGTAAAATGGCGGAAAGAAAACATTTCTCTTGTGTTCTCAAAAATAGGGGCCTAGGGTGCGCACGGTTTGGTGAAGTCTTTGAATACGGCTGAGTTGTTGCTGAGCGTTTTCCTGCGTTGCTTCGAGAATCTTCAGATGACCGCCAATGTATTTATTGTTCCTCGCCTTTTCGGGAAGTTCCCGAACCAGTTCTTGAATCTGAAAGGAAACGTAGCATGCAGAACAAACTTTTCGTGGGTGGCTTGGCTTGGGGTACTGACAGTGCCGGTCTTGAGAAGGCTTTCGCCTCCTTCGGCCGCATCGAAGAAGCCCGCGTGATCACTGATCGTGAGACCGGCCGCAGCCGCGGCTTCGGTTTCGTGACCTTCGCCAACGAAGACGACGCCAAGAAGGCCCTGTCCCTGGACGGGTCCACCCTTGACGACCGCTCCATCAAGGTCAACCTGGCCGAAGACAAGCCCCGTCGTGACGGCGGCGGCTTCGGCGGCGGCGGCGGCGGTGGCGGCAACGGTGGCGCTCGCCGCTGGTAATCGCATCGCCTCGGGCTGACTAGCCCGGACAAGAAGAATGGCTCGGTGGAACTTCGGTTCCCCCGGGCCTTTTTTTTTGCCGGCGCGCCCCCTGGACTACAGTTCGGTGGACCTGGAGGTCTTTCATGGCAACGCGTTGGCTGGTGCTGCTGCTGACCCTGGCCCTGCTGGGCTGCGGGCAACTGGGCCCAAAGGCGGGGACGGAGGTGGGTCCAAAGGCGGGGACGGAGGCGGGCAGCCTGCTGCTGACCAGCCCCCAGATCCAGGCCTACCAGCGCTTGCTGGTGGCGGGATCCAAGGGCTCCCTGGTGGATCTGTCCACCCACCCTGCGACCCTGGACCGGGCGACGCTGACGGGGCTGCTGCAGGCCTGGGTGCCCGAGGTGCCGACCCTCTATCAGCGGGGGCAGGCGCTGACGCCGGCGGACCTGAGGGCGGCCCTCCAACCCCTGAACCTTGCCGCCGTGGGCGACGACAACGCGGTGCAGTGGGGCGTCACCGTGCGCACCACCAACGTGAGGCTGCGGCCCCAGGCGGAGGGCTGGTTCGAGACCCCAACGGATGTTCACTTCGACCTGTTGCAGGGCAGCGTCCTGGACCCCGGCGAGGCCCTGGCCCTGCTGCACCTGTCAGCGGACGGCCAGTGGTGGTTCGGCCGGGCGGTCCACAGCCACGGCTGGGTGAGGGCGGCGGACGTGGCGCTGGCCTCCAAGGAGCGCTGCCTGGAGCTGGCCTCCCCCAAGGACCCGCTGGTGGTGACGGTGCCCCTGCTGTCGCTGAGGGTGACCCCGCCTGCGGGCCAGCCCGTCGACCTGGACTACCGGATGGGTGCGGCCCTGACGCCATGGCCGGACCAGGCGCCCGCGACCACCCCCGGGGACCGCGACTTCAGGGTGGCGGTCCCCTGGCGCAATGAGGCCGGTGGGCTGGTGCTGCTGCCCTCGACCCTGCCCCCTCAAGCCCCACTGCACCACGGCTACCTGTCCTATACCAGCCAGAACGTGCTGGACCTGGCCCACAAGTTCGTGGGGCAGCCCTATGGTTGGGGGGGCCTGGGGGGTGGCGTGGACTGCTCCTATCTGGTGGCCCTGGTGTACCGCTGCTTTGGGCTCATCCTGCCGCGCAACAGCGGCTACCAGGAGTTGCTGCCCGCCCGGGACTGGACCCTGGGGGCCCCAACCTGGGACGACTTGGACCGCGCCCTGGCCCAGGTCCCGGCGGGGGCCAGCCTGCACCTCAAGGGACACGTGATGATCTATCTGGGCAAGCAGGCCGGGCGCCACCAGGTGCTGCACGCCATGGCGGCCCGAGGCGACGGCCCGGGGGTGACCCAGGGTGGGCGGGCGCTGGGGCCCGACGACCCGGCCCTGCTGACCAGCCTGCGTCCCCGGCGCCTGGAGGTCATGCAGGTGGTGGTGACGGACCTGGACTTGCTGCGCCCCAGCGGCGCCTCCCTGGGGCTGTCCCTCACCCGCGCCAAGGTCTTTGTGCCGCCGGCGGCGGGGGCGGCCAACTGACAACGCCCAAGGAGGTGAAGCATGGGGTCTCGGCTGACTAAGTACGCGGTCATTGGCGGCGCCGCGCTGCTGCTG
>CAIXZC010000066.1 GCA_903923815.1 uncultured Myxococcales bacterium | reverse complement strand
CTGGAGCTGTCCGAGCGCCTGGGCATCCCCGTGATGATCCGCATGGTCACGCGGCTGGCCCACTCGCGCTCCTCCGTGACGCTGGGCGCGCGGCTGCCCCAGAACGCCCTGCATCAGGGCCCCCGGGACACCCAGTGGACCCTGCTGCCCAGCTACGCCCGCCGCCTCTATCGCGAGCTGCTGGACAAGGAGAAGAAGCTGACCGCCCTGGCCGACGAGAGCCCCTTCAACCACCTGAACCTGGCGGGCGCCGACCGCAGCCTGGGCGTGGTCACCAGCGGCCTGGGCACCAACTACTTCCTGGAGGCCGTGGGCGGCACCAGCCCCTGGCCCCACCTGGCCATCGGTCACTACCCCGCCCCCACGGGTCTGCTGCGCGAGCTGCTGGCCAACGTGGACAAGGTGCTGTTCATCGAGGAAGGCTATCCCTTCCTGGAGGCCCGCGTGCGGGGCCTGCTGGACAACTGGAACGGGCGCCTCCTGGGGCGCAGCACGGGCCATGTCCCCACCAGCGGCGAGCTGACCCCCGACATCGCCGCCGCGGCCCTGGGCCTGCCCACCGCCGCCCCCTGCCCGGACAAGAGCGCCATCCCCGGCCGCCCCCCCCAACTGTGCGTGGGCTGCCCCCATGGCGACACCTTCAAGGCCATGAAGGCCGCCCTGGAGGGCCACCCCTTCCCCTACATCTCTTCGGATATCGGCTGCTACACCCTGGGCTACTACCAGCCCTTCGAGGTGGGGGACTCCTGCCTGTGCATGGGGGCCAGCATCACCATGGCCAGCGGCGCCTCCCACGCGGGGGCCCACCCGGTGCTGTGTGTCATCGGCGACTCCACCTTCATCCACAGCGGCATGACGGGCCTCATCGGGGCGGTGCGCGGCAACAACAACATGACGGTGGTCATCCTGGACAACGGCACCACCGCCATGACGGGCACCCAGGAGAGCATGGCCACGGGCGAAAACCTGGACAAGGTCATCCTGGGCCTGGGCGTGGACCCCGCCCACTTCCGCGTCATCACGCCGCTGCTGCGGCAGCACGAGGCCAACGTCCAGGTCTTCCGCGAGGAGATCGCCCACCGGGGCCTCTCCGTGGTGGTGGCCCGGCGCCCCTGCATTCAAATCGTCAAGTCGCCCAAGGCCTAGGAGGGAACCCATGAAGTACGATCTCATTCTCGCCGGCGTGGGTGGTCAGGGCATCCTCTCCATGGCCTACATGCTGGACAAGGCCTGCCTGGGTGCGGGCCTCTCCTTCAAGCAGGCGGAGGTCCACGGCATGGCCCAACGGGGCGGCGCGGTGCAAAGTCACCTGCGCATCTCCGACCGCGAGATCCACTCGGACCTCATCCCCCTGGGGGCGGCCGAGATGATCCTCTCGGTGGAGCCCCTGGAGGCGGGCCGCTACCTGCCCTACCTGTCGGCCACGGGCCGCGTCATCTCCAGCGCCGCCCCGGTGAAGAACATCCCCGACTATCCGCCGGAGCAGCAGGTCCTGGACCTGGTCCTGGGCATGCAGGGGGCCCTGCTGGTGGACTCCGTGCTGATCGCCAAGGCCGTGGGCAACAGCAAGGCCCAGAACACCATCATGCTGGGCGCCGCCTCCCCCTTCCTGCCCCTGTCCGCCCAGCACATCAAGGACGCCATCGCCGAGGTCTTCACCCCCAAGGGTGAGGCCATCCGGGACCTCAACCTGCGGGCCTTCGACCTGGGCCGCGCCTGCACCCTCTTCCAGGAAGAGCAGCGCGCCGCCGGGGTGGCCCCCAGGGACTTTTTCGAAGCCTCCAAGACAAGGTAGGGCTCATGGCACTGCTTGACACCGCAAGAAGACTCATCAAGGAAGCCCAGGCCGAGGGCCGCAAGGTCCTGCTGGAGCACGAGGTCTACGAGCTGCTTGAG
>CAIXZC010000065.1 GCA_903923815.1 uncultured Myxococcales bacterium | reverse complement strand
CCCGCCGCCGTGACGGCCAGGTAGTCGGTGCCGCTGAAGTCCGCCTCGGGCAGGAAGACCCCCGCCAGGGTGGCGCCCGCCAGGCCCGTGCTGACGGTAGATGCAAAGAGGCTGCGGTTGCCGCCGTCGGGGGCCAGCAGGCCCACGCCCCGGCCCAGGATCTGGCCCAGCGCCATGCCCCCGGTGGCACGCCACGCCGCGCCCGGCTCCAGCCCCGTGGTGAAGGCCAGGGTGCTGGCCACAAAGAAGCCCGCGCCCGCACCCGCAGCGGTCACGCCCCAGCCCTTGTTGGCGGGCAGGTCGTTCTCCACGGACCAAAGCACGCCGTGCTCGGCGCCCATGAGGCAGCCCGCAGCGATCAGCATCTTGCCTTCGTCGTCCAGGTCCAGGTAGTTGCTACGGAACAGCGAGCCGTAGGCCAGGCCCGTCATGCCCGTGCCCCAGGACAGCAGGGCCCGCTCGCCGGCGGTCCAGTGCCCCAGGCTCTCATCCACGCCCACGCCCACCACGGCGCCCATGCCCAGGCCCAGCAGGGGGGGCACAAAGTCCTCTCCGTCGGGGTCCGTGAAGCCCGCCAGCACGGAGCCCACGGTGAAGCCCACGGCGGTCCCCACCAGAGCGCCGCCCTTGGCTTCGCGGGCGCCCGATTCCTGACGCCCCAGGCCCATAACGCCGCCCGTCCAGGCGCCCACGCCGGTGGCCAGCAGCATGGTGCCGGGGTCCTTGCCTTCCAGGTTCAGCCAGGGTCCAAAGACGCTGCCCCCCACCAACCCCAGGCCGCCGCCCACCAGCATGGCGCTGCCGTACTGGTTGCTGCTGCCGTCGGCCCTCATGGCCACGCCCACGCCACCCAGGGTGCCCACGGCGCCGGCCATGTTGGCGAACCAGATCTGACTGGCGTTTGAGCCCAAGGACTGGCGCGTCAGCCAGCCCGTCTCCAGGGCCGTGAGGTGCAGGATCAGCGCCACGCCGCTGCCAATGCCGCCGCTGTCGTTGCTGCCGTCGTCCAGGGCCGCCCCTGCCTCCGCCGCCAGGACCAGGGACCAGGCCCCCAGGCTGTTGATCCAGAAGGTGTGGGCCATGGTGATCTCCACGCTCTCGTCGCGCGTGAAGAAGTAGGGGATGAGGCCGCCCATGGTGGCGCCCGTGACCAGCGAGATCTTGGTGCCGTTTTCGTCCTGCTCAGTGACGTTCTTGAAGGCCCCCCGCAGGAGGCTCATGGCGATGGCGCCGTGGATGGTGCCCGTCAGCACCAGCCCCGCCCGCCCGCTGCGGTCGATGCCCGGAGGTCCGAAGGACTCGTCCTCTTCGCTCCCCTCTGCAGCGCCCGCACCTGTGACGGCGGCAGCAGCGGCGGCGGCCTCCACCTGCTGGAGATAGGCCTGCCGGGCGGCCTCCTCTTCCGGGGTCAGGGGCTCGGGTTCCACGAACTCAAATGGCGTGGGGGCCGCGGGGGCCGCGGGCGCCGCGGGGGCACCCAGGCTGCCGCCCAGGCCCACATCCCGACCGGGGCGTGGGTAGGCAGGCGCCGCGTAGGGCTGGGCCGGCGGCTGGTAGGCTGGCTGGTAGGCTGGCTGGGGCGCAAAGCGCGGGGGTTCCCTGCCGGGCACCGTGAGGACCATGGGCATGGGTCTCGAACCTGGTGGCAGCCAGGGCCCAGATGCCGCCGCGGGGGCGGGGGCCGGCGCAGCCACCATCGCGGGCGCCGGGGCCGGCGCCGGGGGACGGGGGGCAAGGACCAAGGGCGTGCGCTGGGGCGCAGGGGCCGGGGGGACGGGGGCTGGCGCCGCCGCCACGGGAGCTGCCGCAGGGACGGGGGCCGCTGCCACCACGGAGGCAGGAGCGGGGGCTGGAGAAGGTACGGGGGCTGGCGCCGCCACCACCACGGGGGCAGGGGCTGGCGCGGGGACGGGGGCTGGCGCAGCCACCACCACGGGGGCCACGGGGGCGCCCTCGGCGGCCGCCGGCTCGTCCTCCAGGGAGAAGCCGTTCAGCACCAGCAGGGCCATCTTGATGTTCTCGGCGTCGTCCGGCTTCTCCGCCGCCAGCATGCGTCGGATCTGCGCCCGCGCCTTGGGGGTGGGGTTCTCAGACAGGGCCCGGTAGATGGCAAAGCGCAGGTCCGGGGGCAACTGCCCCATCTCCACGGAAGGCCCTGCAGGCTCTACCCCAGCACCAGCAGACAGGTCCTGGGCCGCAGCCCCACCAGACCAAAGCCCCAGCAGCAACACCAGCACCAGGCTGTTACGCATGTTTCAGATCCCCCCACTAGAACAGGGGCCCACGATACACCAGCGCAGACTGACCTTCAAAGGCAAAGTTTAGGGTGATTTGTGCCACGGGACGGGCAGCGGTAGCGTGGGTCGGTTGTGCAAGCGGACCATCGATGGGCAAGCGTGCCCACCGCCGGCGGGCGCCACGACACCCCTCATCCGGCGCTTCGCGCCACCTTCCCCCGGGACGGGGGAAGGAAAGCTGATAGGGGTATGATCGAATTGCTACTGCGCCAGGGTCACGCGGTCCTTCAGCCCCGGGGTGGCCTTCATGGTCACGCCGCCGGCGCCATCAGACATGAGGAACACGGCCTCCACCTCCGGCAGGGACTTGGCCAGGGCGAAGCCCTCGTCGGCGCCCAGCACGAAGAAGGCGGTGGAGTAGGCATCCGCTGCGGCCGCGTCGCGCGCCGTGACGGTGACACTCAGCAGGGACGTGGAGACCTTCCCGCTGCGGGGGTCGACGATGTTGCAGCCGGCCTCAGTGGCGTTGCCGTAGCAGGCGGTGGTCATCACGGCCCCCTCGGCGATGCTCAGGACGGCATAGTGGGTGCCGGGCTTCAAGGGATGGTTGATGCCCACCTTGAACTCGGGGTCGCCCTTGCCGGAGAACAGCAGGATGTCGCCGTCCAGGTCCACGATGCCCCGGGTGATCCCGTATTTCTGCAGGACCTTCTTGACCTCCTCGCCCACAATGCCCCGGATGATGCCGCCCAGTTCCAGCCGCATCCCGGCCTTCTCCAGGCTGACCAGGGACTTGGTCCGAGAGGTCTTCACCAACTGGCAGCCCACCTTGTCCATGGCGTCCTTCAGGACCGCCTCGGGGATCTGCCCCTTGGGCCCGGTGGACAGCCACAGGTCCAGCACGGGGCCGATGGTCACATCGAAGGCCCCCTCCGTGGAGGTGCAAAGCTCCTGCACCTTCTCCATGACCTGCAGCGTCTCCGGGGAGACCACGGCGGTGCCCCCCTCCATGGCCCGGGCCAGGTCCGAGTTCTTGACCTTGGGGGACACCAGCCCCTCAATGCGATCGGCGGCCAGCTTGGCCTCCACGAGGGCGTCTTCAAAGCGCTGCTCGCCAAAATCAAAGGCCGTCACCAGGATGGGCAGCCCGGATTCAGTGCCGATACGCCGCTCCTGCTTGGCCACGGTGTCCCGACAGGCAGCCGAAGAAAAGACAAGCAGACCCACCAGTGCGCAGGTCTTCCACTGGGACAGATTCACAGCAACCTCACTTTCAATCAGCGCGCACCGAGACCGGCAAAGCCCATGAAGGCCATGGCCAGCAGCCCCGCCACCACCAACCCGATGGGCACCCCCTGGAAGGCCGCGGGGATGTTGCGAAGGGCCAGCCTCTCGCGAATGCCGGCAAAGATCAAGAGGGCCAGGGTGAAGCCCATGGCGGAGGCGATGGTGAAGACGAGGGCCTGGATGAAGTCCAGCCCCTCGTTGATGTTCAGGATGGCGATACCCAGCACCGCGCAGTTCGTGGTGATGAGGGGCAGATAGATGCCCAGGGCCTGGTACAGCCCGGGGACGCTCTTCTTGAGGACGAACTCCACCACCTGCACCAGGGCCGCGATGACCAGGATGAAGGAGATGGTCTGCAGGTAGCCCAGGCCCAGCGGGTCCAGCACCAACTTCTGCAGGGGCCAGGTCAGGGCCGTGGACAGGGCCATGACGAAGATGACCGCCGCCCCCATGCCAAAGGCCGTGCTGGTCTTCTTGGACACGCCCAGGTAGGGGCAGATGCCCAGGAAGCGTGAGAAGATCACATTGTTGATGAGAATGGCACTAAGAAAAATCATGAAGAGGTTCTGCTCAGCCATTGGCCTTCCTCCTCAGCTCCAGCTTGTTCATGCCAGCGATGATGCAGCCCAGGGCCATGAAGGCCCCCGGAGGCAACACAAAGACCAGAATGGGCTCGTAGCCACTGCCCATGAGGCTCATCCCGAAGACCGTCCCGTTGCCCAGCAGCTCCCGCACGGAGGCCACCGTCAGCAGGCCCAGCGTGAAGCCCGTGCCCATGCCCAGGCCGTCAATCAAGGACATGCCGATGTTGTTCTTGAAGGCAAAGGCCTCGGCGCGCCCAAGGATGATGCAGTTCACCACGATGAGCGGGATGAAGATGCCCAGGCTCTTGTACAGCTCCGGCGTGTAGGCCTTCATCAGCAGGTCCACCACCGTCACGAAGGTGGCGATGACCACGATGAACGCCGGCAGACGCACGCTGTCGGGGATCATCTTGCGCAGGGCCGAGATGGCCACGTTGGAGGCCACCAGCACGAAGGTCGCCGAGATCCCCATGCCGAAGGCGTCGTTGGCGCTGGTGGTGACCGCCAGCGTGGGGCACATCCCCAGGATGAGGCGCAGCGTGGGGTTCTGATCCCAGAGCCCCTTGGTAAATTCCTTCCAGGCACTCATTTGGCACCTCCCGCCTTGGCGAACTGCGCCTTCAGGTTGTCCAGGTTGGCCTTGACGTACAGGCCCGACTCCCGCACCGCCCCGGTGACGGCGCGGCTGGTGATGGTGGACGCGGTGATGCCGTCGATGCGGCCCGCCGGGTTGTCCTTCTTCACCTGCAACAGGGTCTCATCCACGGGCAGCCCGGCGAAGGGCAGCCAGAAGGTGCCCTTGGGGCAGTCCTCCACGCTCTTGGCGGTCTGGCACACGGTGGCCTTGCTGCCCAGGCCCGGGGTCTCCTTGTGCTGCAGGATGAAGTAGCGGGTGACCTTCAGCTCCCCCGCAGCCCCCACCCCACTGAACCCCGCCAGCAGGTCAATGCGCCCGCTGTAGCCCTTCTCGCCGTAGGTCTCCACGGCGATGGCGGCCAGATTCCCAGCGGCATCAAAGCCCGGGTAGGCCTTCACCTGCTTCTGCTCGTTGAGGGTCAGCAGCACGGGGTTCTCCACCCTGGGCGTCACGCCCTCGGGCATGACCACGGAGAGAGCGTCCTTCTTGACGGCCGCGTCGGTCTTGGCGATCTGCTCGGCGGTGGCGTTGGACACCAGGGCCAGCAGGCCCGCCGACAGGAAGCTGAACACCGTCATCACAAGCACGGGCTTGATGGTGCTTTGGAACACGCTTGCTTTCTCAGCCATTGGAGGCCTCCTGTCCGAAGACCTTGGGCACGAAGGCCCGGTCAATCAGCGGCACCAGGCTGTTCATGATCAGGATGGCGAAGGACACGCCCTCGGGGTAGCCGCCCCAGAGGCGGATGACGGCGGTCAGGATGCCGCAGCCCGCCCCGAAGAGCAGCCGGCCCTTGGTGGTGACCGGGGAGGTGACCATGTCGGTGGCCATGAAGAAGGCGCCCAGGATGAGGCCGCCGCTCATGAGGTGGAACATGGGGTGGGCGAACTGCCCGGGGTTGGCCAGGTAGCCCAGGTCGGTGATGACGGCCACGGCCACCAGGAAGGCCACGGGGATGTCCCAGCTGATGATCCGGCGGGCCATCAGCAGGAGGGCGCCCAGCAGGAGGGCCACGGTGGAGACCTCGCCGATGGAGCCGCTGCGGTTGCCGACCAGCAGGTTCATGAAGCCCGAATCCGCCAGCCAGCGTTCCAGCCCAGCGGGGCCTTCCATCTTGAGGATGCCCAGGGGGGTGGCGGCGGTGGTGCCATCGAAGGGCATCTCCCAGGTGGTCATGATGGTGGGGAAGCTGATCAGCAGGAAGACGCGGGCGACCAGGGCCGGGTTGAAGGGGTTGTTGCCGATGCCGCCGAAGACCTGCTTGCCGAAGAAGACGGCCACGAGGCTGCCAATGAGTGCCATCCACAGGGGGGCCGCGGGGGGCAGGTTCATGGCCAGCAGGAGGCCCGTGACAAAGGCGCTGCCATCCAGGGCCTGGACCTTCACGGGCTTGCCCATGAGGCGCAGGATGAGGGCCTCGAAGGCCACCGCCGAGCAGGCCGTGACCAGCATCAGCAGGAGGGCCTGGAGGCCGAAGTAGTACACGGCCACGGCCGCGGCGGGCAGCAGAGCCACCACCACGGTGTACATGACCTTCTTGGTGTCGTCGCCCCCCGCCAGATGGGGAGAGCTCTCAAGGACCAGGTTGCGAGGGCTCACTTTTTGATCCTCCTTCGCTGGGCTTTGACCAGGCGAATCCACTGCACCAGGAAGCGCCGAGAGGGGCACACGAACTGGCAGGAACCGCACTCCATGCAGCTATCGGCACCGACCGCGTCCTCGGCCGCCGAAAACTCGGCGTTGGCCGCCAGATCACAGGGCACCAGGGACATGGGGCAGGCGTCCACACAGCGCCCGCAGCGAATGCAGGGCTGCTCTTCTCTGGGGGTGAACTCGGCCGCCGTGAGGGCCAGGATGCCCGAGGTGGCCTTGACCACGGGGATGTCCCGGTGACGGAAGCTGCGCCCCATCATGGGACCGCCGCAGATGAGGGCGGCGCAGCGCTCCTCGTCCAGGCCGGCCTTCTCCAGCAACAGCTTCACGGGGGTGCCCAGGGGCACCAGGAAGTTGGCGGGGCTGGCCACGGCGCCACCAGTGACGGTGACCACGCGCTCCACCAGAGGCTTGCGGCGGGCCACGGCCTCGAACACGGCGAACGCGGTGCCCACGTTCTGCACCACCACCTTCACGGCGAAGGGCAGCTTGCCCGGGGGCACGCGGCGGCCGGTCAGGGCCTCCACCAACTGCTTCTCGGCACCCTGGGGGTAGCGAGTCCGCAGCAGCTTCACCTCCACGCCGTCAACGGCATGGGGGGTGAGGGCCGCAAAGGCGTCCTGCTTGTTGTCTTCCAAACCGATGAGGGCGCGCTTGACGCCCAGGACCTTCATCATCAGGCGCACGCCGGCGATGACCTCCCGGGGCTGCTCCAGCATGAGGCGGTGATCCGCCGTCAGGTAGGGCTCGCACTCGGCGCCATTCAGCACCAGCGTATCCACGCCCGACCCCGGCGGCGGGGCCAGCTTCACCTGCGTGGGGAAGGCGGCGCCGCCCAGGCCCACCACGCCAGCATCCTTGATGAGGTCCAACACCTGCGCGGGGGTCAAGGCGGGGTCGGCGTCCGCGGCGTCAAGCTGCACGCCCTCCACCCACTGGTCCTTGCCGTCGTTGGCGATCTCGATGGCCAGCACCCGGTCGCCCGAGGCGGCGGGGGTCTCGAAGATGCGCTTTACCTTGCCGGACACGGGGCTGTGGACCCGGGCCGACACCACGCCCGCGGCCTCCGCCAGGACCTGGCCCTTGAGGACGTCGGCACCCTTCTCCACCACAGGCTTGGCGGGGGCACCCAGGTGCTGGGCCAGGGGCACCACCACCACCTCGGGGGCAGTCAAGCGCTGGATGGCTGCGCCGGCGCTGAGTTGCTTGCAGTCGTGGGGATGCACCCCACCCTTGGAGAACCTGGCTACGCTGCTCATGGGTTCACCTCCCCGGGGGTGACCTGGAGGTTGGCCGTCGTCGCCGCCGTCGCCTTGGGCTCGGGGGGCGGGGCCTCCACGCCGTGGTAGCCGTTGATGGTCTTCTGGGGGCACACGCCGATGCAGATGCCGCAGCGGGTGCACTTATCCTGGTCAATGACGATGAGCTCGTTCACCAGGGAGATGGCCTTCTCGGGGCACTTCTTGACGCACAGCAGGCAGGTGTAGCAGCCCACCTTGCAGTAGGCCTTCACCGTCACACCGCGGTCCTTGGAGTTGCAGTCCACCACCACCCGCTGGCCCTTGGGCAGCATGGCGATGATGCCCCGGGGGCAGGCCACCACGCACTTCTTGCAGGACACGCACTTGTCTTCATTGATGATGGCCAGCCCGTCCACCATGCGGATGGCGTCGAACTGACAGGCCTTGCTGCAGGAGCCCAGGCCCAGACACCCGAAGGGGCAGACCTTGTCCCCGCCCAGCACCAGGTCCGCGGCCAGGCAGTCCTGCACGCCAACGTACAGGCCCTCCCGCGTCGCCAGGCTGTTGCTGCCGCGGCAGCGCACCTGGGCGGTCAGGGGCACGCTGTCCTTGACCTCCATGCCCAGGATGGAAGCTATCTTGCCCTTGGTGGCCATTCCACCGGGGGGGCAAAAGCCGTCAGGATCCCTGGTCTCCACCATGTGCCGCGCAAAGCCCGCGCAGCCCGGGAAACCGCACCCGCCACAGTTGTACTGGGGTAGCACCTCGCCGACCTGCGCCATGCGGGGATCTTCTTCCACCGCGAAGCGCTTGGACACCACGATGAGTAGTGCCGCCAGCAGGGCCCCCAGGGCGCCAAGAAACAGCGCCGCCAGAATCACGCCGCCCATTTCAATCCTCCCTCATTACAGCCGCAACAATCACGAGGTCGCCCTTCCTCGCCGCGTAGGCGCGACCCAGCAGCAGGGAGGAGGCGGCACACACCAAAGCCAGCACCGGCGCCAGATACTCTGGCGCAAGCCCAAGCCAACCCGCGGCAAATTGCCCCAGGGCGGCACCTAAAACGAGCGATATAGCAGGAAGCAGGTATAGCAGACAAGCTATTTCGACCTCCCTTCGGGGCTCCACGGAAAGCTCCACCCGCTGCCCCGGAAGGGCCCCGATCGGGTCCCTGGCCCAGAGGGTCTCGGTGGTCTTTTTTGAGCGCCCCCCGCAGGCCCCTCCAAGGGCACAACCGGAGCACGCCGTGGAGGGCTCCACCCGCACCAGCACCCGCCCGCCCTGTGTCTCAAGGACCCTGCCGCTGCGGCAGGACTCCGAGGGTGTCTTCTGGTTCATCTACTTGTCCTTCAGGTATTTCTTCACGGCCTTGAGGTGCTCCTCGTAGGTCACCGAGAAGTGGTGCCCGCCGCTGCCATCTCGCTTGGCCACGAAGTACAGGAAGCGGCTGCGCGCCGGCGCCATGACGGCGTTGATGGCGGCCCGCCCGGGGTTGCCGATGGGCCCCGGGGGCAGCCCGCCGATGGCATAGGTGTTGTAGGGGTTCTTCTTGTTCTCCCGGTCCTTGCGGGTGGGCTTGGCCCCCTTGCGCTCGTCCGAATAGGTCAAGGTGGGGTCGGTCTGCAGGGGCATGCCCTTCTTGAGGCGGTTGTAGAACACCGACGCGATGAGCTTCATCTCATAGGGCAGCGCCGTCTCCGCCTCCACGATGGAGGCCAGGGTCAACAACTGCAGATCCGTCAGCTTGGTCTCCTCGTAGGTCCGGGCATAGGCCTCCAGGTTGCGCTTCTTGGCCAGCCGCAGCTCCTTGATGGTCTGGCGGATCATCACCGTCAGGACCTCCCGCAGGCTCTGCCCCGGCTCCACGAAGTAGGTCTCGGGGAACAGCCAGCCCTCCAGGGGCGCCAGCACCTCCGGTGGCGGGTCTGCCTTGACCCCGGCGTCCTTCAGCAGCTCCTCGTCCCGCATGAGGGCCCGCAACTCCTCGGCCTTCCCCAGCCCCGACTCATCCACGATGCCGGCGATCTTCCACTGGTTGGCCCCCTCCGGGATGGTCAGGCGCACATAGGGCACCCGCGGGCCGTTCAGCAGCTCGTCCAGCACCTGCCGGGGCGTCAGCCGCAGGTCCAGATGGTAGACCCCGGGGCGGATCTCCTTGGAGACCCCCTGATGAAACGCATACAGCCGGAAGTACAAAGGGATGCTCAGCACCCCCTCCTGCTTGAGGATCTCCGTGGCCATGCCCAGGTCCGCCCCCTTGGGGACGACCACCTTCACCAGGGCCTTCTCCTTGGCAATGGGCCGGTCCATGTAGTACCCGAAGTGCCAGGACCCCAACAGGTAGCCGCCACCTCCCACGACAATCAGGAACAGCAGCGCTGAAACCCAGGGTTTCATTCCCGCCCTCCCTTCTGACAGTCCAGGTAGCCCTGCAGCATGATGGCCGCGGCGATCTTGTCCAGCCGCCCCCTCATGTCCCTCGTGCTCATCCCCGACGAGGCCATCAGGCGCTCTGCCTCCAGGCTGGACAAGCGCTCATCGTGGAACACCACGGGCACGGTCACCAGCTCCCGCAGGGCCGCCGCGAACTGCTCCACCACCTGGGCCATGGGACCCTTCTGCCCGCTCATGGAGTAGGGCAGCCCCACCACCACCAGGGTCACCCCCAGGGCCTCTATCTCTTCCTTCACCAGATGGGCCGCCCGCTTGGCCGTGCCCTTGAAGGTCAGCACCTTGAGGGGGCTGACAATCATCCGGCAGGGATCGGACATGGCCAGCCCGATGCGCACCTCGCCAAAGTCCACTCCCAGCACCCGTCCGGCTTCCTCGTTCATGGGGCCTCCGGGGTCGTGGGCCGCAGATCCTCCAGGCGCCAAACGGTCCTGGTCTGCCCCCGATAGCACTCCTCCTCGGGGCAGAACAGCACGTCCGCCTGGGTCCCCAGGCCTGTGGCCAGCTCGGCCAGGTCAAAGCCCATGGCCTCAAAGTTCCGGCGTCCCGAGGACAGCACCAGCTTCAAGTGCCGCCGCCCGTTCTTCCCGAACACCTGCTTGTCCTTCACGCCCATGGCCCGACACAGCAGCTTGGGCTTGGGGTTGGCCGCGCCGAAGGGTCCCAGGGCCGCCACCTCCCGGGCCAGGGAGGGCTCCAGCATGGAGGGCTCCAGCTCCAGGTCCACCTCCACCGACTGCCGGGGCACCTGGTCCCGCGTGGCCTCCAGGTAGTGGCGGGTGAGACGCACCGCGAACTCCTCCAGGCTGGTGGCCTCCAGCTCCAGCCCCGCCGCCATGGCGTGCCCGCCGTAGCGTGCCAGCAGATCCTCGCAGGCCCGCAGGCCCCCAATCAGGTCATAGCCCTCCACCGAGCGGGCGGACCCGGAGGCCCGGCCGTCGTCATCAATGGACAGCACAAACACGGGCCGGTTGACCTTGCGCACCACCTTGGCCGCCACAATCCCCAGCACCCCCCGGTGCCACCCCGCGGACGCCAGCACGGGCACCTCCGTGGTCCCCGACGGGCGCGCCAGGATGCTAAGGGCGTCGTCCAGGATGTGCTTCTCCATGCTCTTGCGGGAATCATTCAGCGCCAGCAGATCCTGGGCCAGTTCTTCCGCCTCGAAGGCCACCCGGCAGCGCAGCAGGGCCAGGCTTCGCAGGGGGTCCTCCATGCGCCCGGGGGCGTTCAGGGGCGGCGCCAGATAGAACGAGATATCCTCCGCCGTGGGCACCCGCCGGCCATTCAAGACCTTGTCCACCAGGGCCGCCAGTCCGGGCCGTGCATAGCGCCCCCAGCAGGCCAGCGCGTGGTGCACCAGGATGCGGTTGGGCCCCCGCAGGGGCACCATGTCCGCCACCGTCCCCAGGGCCACCAGGTCCAGCAGCCGCTTGAGCTCCGGCACCTGGGCCTGCCCCCCCTCCTTGAGGCGCTTGTTCACCGCCGCGGCAAGGAAGAAGGCCACCCCCACGCCCGCCAGATCCTCCACCCCCGCGGCCCCCCCCGCCAACTTGGGGTTCACCAGCACGGAGGCCTCAGGCAGCACGCCCGGCACCGCATGGTGGTCCGTCACGATGACCTGGACCCCCTGCTCGTTCAGGTAGCGGATCTCCTCCACGTTGGAGATGCCGCAGTCCACCGTCACCAGCAACTGCACGCCGTCCGCCACCAACTGCCGAGCCCGCTCCAGGGACAGGCCGTAGCCATCCCGCTCGCGGTGGGGCAGCACCACCAGGACGTCCTGAAGTCCCAGGTCTTCGAAGTAATCCAGCAACAGGCAGGTGGACGAGATGCCGTCCAGGTCGTAGTCCCCCCACACCGCCAACCGCTGCTTCCCCGCGATGGCCTCCACCAGCAGCCGGGCCGCCGCCGCCATCCCTGGGATCTGCTCGGGTTGGGGCAGGGCCGCAAGGCGCGGACGAAGGAAGGCCTCGGCCTCCAGGGGGTCCGCTAGGCCGCGGTTCACCAGCAGGGAGGCCTGCACGCGGGTGACCCCGAGGGCGGCTTCCAGAGTGGCAACTTTGTGGGGATCGGGTGTGGCGGTCGTCCAGATCATGGGAGCGCCTGGCGGGTCGCCAATCAGGCGCCCTTGGGCTTGAGCAGCTTGTCGAACCACATCATGACGGGGCTGGCGATGAACACCGAGGAGTAGGTACCAATGGTGATGCCCACCAGCAGGGCCAGGGCGAAGTCCTTGATGAGGCCGCCGCCCAGCACGAAGATGGCGATGACCGTGAACAGCGTCGTGGCAGAGGTCAGGATGGTACGGGACAGGGTCTCGTTCACGGCCTGGTTGACGATGCGGTCCAGGGGCTTGTCCCTGAACTTGCTGACGTTCTCGCGGATTCGGTCGAAGACCACAATGGTGTCATTCACCGAGTAACCCACGATGGTCAGGATGGCGGCGATGATGGTCATGCTGAAGGGGATCTGGAAGATGGCGAACACGCCGATGGTGATGATGGAGTCGTGGAACAAGGCGATCACGGCGCCCGGACCATAGCGGAAGTCAAACCGCAGGGCGATGTAGATGAGCATGCCGATGAGCGAGTAGAGCACGGCCAGCAGGCCTTCGTTCAACATGTCGGCGCCCACGGACGGGGACACGGAGGTGGCGGACTCCACGGCCAGGAAGCGGGGGCCCAGCTCGGCGTCGGCCTTGATGCCGTTCTCGATGGCCAGCTTGACGGCCTCGATGCGCACGGTGAAGTTGCGGTCGTTGTTGGCGGAGGTGAACTCGGCCAGCTTCTGCTCGAACTCCTGCTTGGCCAGGATGGCGTCGATGTTGCCGTCGGCATCGCCGGACTCGGCGGCCAGCAGGTTCATCTCGCGGACGTTCTCCAACTGCATGTCGCGGATGCGCTCGGCCTCCACGGAGACCTTCAGCAGCTTGTGGCGACCCATCAGCTCCTCAATGGCCTTGTAGCGATCGATGATGGGGGCCTCGTCGGCGAAGGCGATGTAGAACTGGTCGCCACCCTCGCTGGGGGGGTTGACCACGATGCCCGGGAAGGTCTTCTTGAAGTCGTCCACGATGGCGGTCTTCTGGGCCTCGGGCAGCACGGACACCAGGTCCGTGTACAGCACGTAGCGCACGGCGTCTTCGGCCTGGGTGCCGCCCGCCATGAAGTCCTGCACCTGCACCTCGGGGGCCTTCTCGCCGGCCTTGGTGAACACAGCGCCGGTGATGTCCCGCAGCTTGTCGCGGTTGACCACGTCGGTGCCCTTGAAGGCCAGGATGATCTTGGTGCCGCCCTTGAAGTCAATGCCCAGGTTGAGCCCCATGAAGGCCCAGGCCGCCAGGGACAAGAAGACCAGGACGCCGGAGACGGTCAACCAGATATTCCGGTTGCCCATGAACTCGAACTTCGTATTGGGTCTGATGAATTCCATCATGGTAGTGCTCCCTTTCTTCGGCCGATCAAATGCTGATCGTGTCCTTGATGATCCGGCGGTCCAACATCCAGTAGAAGATCAGCTTGGTGACGCCAAAGGCCGTGCCCACCGAGCAGATGATGCCCACCAGCAGGGTGATGCCAAAGCCGTAGATGGGGCCGGTGGTGAAGTTCAGCAGGATGAGGGCCGCGAGGGCCGTGGTCAACTGGCTGTCCATGATGGTCCAGAAGGCGCGGTCAAAGCCCGCCTCGATGCAAGCCCGTGGGGTCTTGCCTAGGCGTATCTCTTCTCGACTTCTCTCGTAGATGATCACGTTGGAGTCCACGGCCATACCCATGGTCAGCACGATACCGGCGATGCCGGGCATGGTGAGGGCCGAGTTCATGCCCACCAGGACGGCCAGCATGATCACGAGGTTGATGAACAGGGCCAGGTCCGCCACCAGACCGGAGGCCTTGTAGTAGATGGCCATGAAGAAGATGACTGCGAGGAAGCCCACGATGAAGGACAGGACGCCGGCGTCGATGGTGTCCTTACCAAGGGAGGGGCCCACCTGGTTGTCGTGGATCTTGTGCACGGGGGCCTTGTAGGCGCCGTGGGTCAGCACGGTGACCATGCTCTGGGCCTCGGCCAGCAGCTCCTGGGGGCTGCGGCTGCCACCCAGGGTGATCTGGGCCCGGCCACCGCCGATGCGCTCCTTGATCACGGGGGCGGAGTTGATGTCCTCGTCCAGCATGACGGCCATGTAGTCGTTCACGTGGGCGGCGGTCACCTCTTCAAACATCTTGGCGCCCAGGCTGTTGAACTCCAGGCTGACGTAGGGCTCGCCGCTTTCCTTGTAGAACACCTGCGCGCGGGTCAGGTGGTCGCCGGAGACCTTGGCCTCGGCGAAGAGGTACTCGGTGCGGAAGTACTTGCGGGCCACGGCGCCGCCATCACCCTTCTCTTCCACTTCATAGAAGCCGATGGTGTGGTCGGCGGGCAGCTTCTTGGCGCGGATGAGTTCCCGCATGAAGCCCACCATGAGGCTCTTCTTGTCGGCGGTCACCTGCTTGCGGCCGTCGTAGTCCACCATGGCCAGGGACGCGCCCTTCTCGCCCTGGGAGGCCTTGAACGCGTCGAACACGTCCTGCACGCCGGCGAAGAAGTCGCTCTTGTTGTCCACGATGCGGAAGGTCAGGCGGGCGGTCTGGCCGATCTTGTCCCGGACCATGTCCATCTGGCCCTTGGAGACGCCAGGCAGCTGCACGTCAATGGCCGAGTCGCCGTTGCGGCGCACGTCGGGCTCCACCAGACCGAAGGCGTCCACGCGCTTGCGGATGATGGACAGGGTCTGGGTCACCACGCGGTCCTTGATGCCGGCGGCCTCGTTGTCCTTCATGCGAAGCAGCACGGAGTTGCCCTCGCCGTCCAGGCGGTCGAAGCGGGCGTCCAGGTCGTCGCGGACCTTTTCGCCATCCAGCAGGGCCAGCAGGGCCTCGTCGGTGCTGTCCACCTTGAGGGTGTCGAAGGACACGATGTCCATGGTCACCTTGGCGCGCACGGCGGCGAGGTCCGCAGGAGTGACCTCGTCTTCCTTGCTCTTCTTGGCCAGACCCCGGGCCAGGTACTCCTCGGTGCGGATCATCAGATCCCGCACCGTCTCCAGGATGGCCTTCTTGTAGTCCACGCCGTAGCGAAGCTCCAGGCCGCCCTTGAGGTCAAGGCCGTAGTTCAGCTCCTTGGTGAAGGGGTACCAGGAAGGCATCTTCCCGGTGCCCACCAGGCTGGGCATGATGTACAGAATGCAGAACGCGACGATGAGTCCCACCAGGATCAGTCGCCAAGCCCTCTTCTTTTCCATTGTCTCTCCTCGATTCAAATGCCTCGGAACGGCTCACTGGTCAGGGACCCTGCCCCGGCGCGTGCCGTCACCGTTACTTCTTCTCGTTCTCGTTGCCCTTGGCGGAGGGGTCCGTCTGCAGGCCAGTGATGTGGGCCTTCTGGATCCGCACCTTGGTGCCCTCGAAGGTATCCAGGATGGCGTGCCCTTCAGCCAGGCCCACGATGGTGCCAAGCAGGCCGCCGCTGGTGACCACTCGGTCGCCCTTCTTCAGGGAGTCCATCAGCTTCTGATGGGCCTCGCGCTGCTTCTTCTGCGGACGGATCAGCATGAAGTACATGAGCCCGAACAGCAGGACCAGCCAGATGACCATGCTCAGGGTGCCGCCCTGGGAGGCGCCACAGCCAGCGGCGCTGAAGGGGTCGGCCCCACCAGCCGCAGGGGCAGCCGCAGCATCAGCCGCAGCAGTCCCCAGGTTCTCCTGGGCGAACACGAAAAATCTCAACAGTGAATCCACTTGGACCTCCTGCCCGAAACTGAAGCCGAGTCTTTGTACCAGAAGCCCCTGGGTCGGTCAATTACCAATTGAGGGCTGGAAAAATCCGCTGGCGCCCGTCCGGTGCCGGCGCTAGACTCCCGCCCGACAACTGGGGTGGAGGCCAGAAAATGCTCAGACCGTTGCTGTTGAATATGTCCAAGAGCGAAGCCTGGAAGGGGCGCATCTCCTCCTGGCGCATCGCCCGTCCCATGGTCCGTCGCTTCATCGCCGGGAACGACCTGGACGCCGCCGTGGTGGTGGCCCACTCTCTTTGTAATGAAGGGCTGGCCCTCACCATGGATCACCTTGGCGAAGCGGTGAACGACCCCAAAGAGGCCGACAACGCCGCCCACGAGTACGGCGTGCTGCTCAAGCGCATCGCCGCCGAGTCCCTGCGCTCGTCCATCTCGGTGAAGCCCACGCAGCTTGGTCTGGAGGTCGAACTGGCCCGCTGCAGCGACCGCATCACGGGCCTGGTGCAGACCGCCGCCGGCCTTGGCGGAGGCGTGGAAATCGACATGGAGGACCACACCTGCACGGACCGCACCTTGGACATCTACCTCAAGTCCCTGGCCATCTCCAAGAACACCCGGGTGTGCCTGCAGGCCTACCTGCACCGCACGGCCGATGATCTGGAACGCTTGATCAACGCCGGGGGCCGCATCCGCCTCGTGAAGGGCGCCTACCGCGAACCCGCTGAGGTGGCCTTCCAGAAGAAGTCCCGGGTGGATGAAGAAATGCACCGCATCGTCCAGCGCGCCCTGTCCAAGGAGGCCCTGGACAAGGGCTTCCATCTGGCCCTGGCCACCCACGACGAGTGCATCATCGCCGCCGCCCGCGCCAAGGTCGAGGGCGAGGGCATCCCCAAGAACTCCCTGGAGTTCCAGTTCCTCTACGGCGTGAAGGGCACCCTGGCCCGCCAGCTCGTGGCCGACGGCTACCCCGTGCGGCTGTACCTGCCCTACGGCTCCCAGTGGTACCCCTACTTCATGCGGCGCCTGGCCGAGCGCCCCGCCAACCTGCTGTTCATGGCCCGCAACCTTTTCAATAACTGATCCCCAACAAGGAGACCCTATGGGCGCATTCAGTGGTTCCGTCAACGCCCGTGCCTACCGCATCGTCGGCGTCCCAGACAACTGGGACACCGCCATCGCCGAGCTGACCCGCAGCCGCTTCAAGGAGCTGGACCCCGCCTCCGGTCGGGACAAGACCTTCGGCTGGGTGCAGGCCGAAAACCCCTTCTCCACGGAGTTCACCAAGGAGAGCGTCTTCTACGGCAACTGCCTGGTGCTGTCCCTGCGCATGGACTGCGTGTCCGTGCCCCCGGCGCAGGTCAAGTTCCACCTGGAGAAGCTGGTCCGGGAGAAGCTCAAGGCCGAGGGCCGCGAGCACCTGGCCAAGAAGGAGCGCCAGGAGCTGGCCGAGGAGCTGCGCTTCGAGATGCTGCGCCGCGCCCTGCCCCAGATCCGCGTGGCGGAGTTCGTCTGGGACACGGAGAGCAACCGCCTCTGGTACTTCAGCCGCTCCCCCGCCATGGTGGATCCCTTCGAGGAGCTCTTCAAAGAGTGCTTCGGCGTCCAGCTTGTGCACGAGAGCCCCTACACTGTGGCCAATGCCCTCCTGGGGCAGGAGAAGGCCGACACCATGCTCGAATGGGAACGGGGCATGCTGGTGGACCCGGAGGACTAACATGGATCTCAGCGCAAAGATTGAACACAGTCGCCATTACGGCAATGAATTCCTCACCTGGCTGCTTTACCGCAGCACCCTGGGCAGCGGCGCCGTCCGCACCTGGGAGGGTGGGGAGATAGAGCTCTGGTTTGAGGACAAGGCCCGGGCCGTGGATCCTCTCAAGGCCAAGGAGCAGGACACCTTCAAGGGCGAGAAGCCCGCCCACTCCCGGGAGGCCCTGGAGGCCATCCGTCGCGGCAAGATGCTGGAAGAGGCGGGCCTCTCCATCACCGAAGGCGAGAAGGAGTGGCACTTCACCTTGAACGGCCCACGCTGGACCCTGAACTCCGTCAAGCTGCCCGCGCTGCTCAAGGAAGAGGGCGACGACCGCGTGCTGGAGCGCTTCTACCTGCTCGAGCAACTGCACCTCAAGCTGGAGGCCCTCTACCGCACCTTCCTGGAGCTGCGCCTGGACCCCGGCTCCTGGAAGAAAGAAAAGCACAACCTGGGCAAATGGATTCGCGGCGTGGGCACCTCGGCCGAGTTGTAAAATCCTTCGCCCTGTGGGACATTTCCCCGGAACCGCATAGTTCCACCGGGAGGTTCCTTCATGTCCAGGGCCCTTTGCATCCTCTCCCTCTCCTTCCTGTTCCTTGCCGCCTGCTCCTCCGGCAGCCAAAGCCCCCTGGGTGACGCCGGCCCCGACTTGGCCCTCGATGCCGCCGACGTACCTGGCGACCAGGGCCCCCTGAATGATCTATTGGACCTGGGCCCCCAGCAGGATCAGCAGCCCGGCGCTGACGCCCTGACGGACGACACCCCCGGCGACGCCCCCCAGCCCCCCGCCGACACCCTGGACCTGGACGCCTTCGCCCCCGACTTCCTGCAGGCCTGCATCCTCAATGGCGACTGCCAGTCCAAGCGCTGCGTGGACCACCTTGGGGGCCGCGTCTGCACGTCGGCCTGCGCCGATCGGTGCCCCGAAAACTTCCTCTGCGCCCAGGAGACCGCCGACGGCCCCTTCCTGTGCCTGTCCCTCTTCGGCCTGCTGTGCCGCCCCTGTACCGGCGACGCCGACTGCGGCGACGGCTCGGCCCAGGCCCCCCGCTGCGTGCAACAGGGCGACGCCTCCTTCTGCGGCGCCCCCTGCAACGCCAGCAGCCCCTGCCCCGAGGGCTACGTCTGCACCCTGGCCCCACTGCTGGGCGGCACCCAGGCCCGCCAGTGCATCCCCAAGAAGTCCTCCTGCGAGTGCAGCCACTACGCCATCTCCATGGCTCTGGCCACCTCCTGCGTGGTCACCAACGATCTTGGCACCTGCCCCGGCAAGCGCGTCTGTGTGGAAGGGGGCCTGGGGGATTGCAACGCCACCCCCGCCAGCCCCGAGGAGTGCGACGGCCGGGACAACGACTGCGATGGCCTCACCGACGAAAGCACCTGCGACGACGCCAACCCCTGCACCGCCGACTCCTGCGCCGGCACCCAGGGAGTCTTCGCCTGCGCCCACCTCCCCCTTGGAGGCCTGCCCTGCGACGACGCCAACCCCTGCACCCAGGCAGACACCTGCCAGGACGAGGCCTGCGTCGGCACCCCCATCGTCTGCGACGACGACAACCCCTGCACCGACGACACCTGCGCCGCCAACGGCACCTGCCTGCACAACCCCAACACGGACCCCTGCGACGACGGCAACCCCTGCACCGTGGCGGACCAGTGCGACCTGCGTGTCTGCCGCGGCCTCCTGGTGGAGTGCCAGTGCGAGTCCAACGACGACTGCGCCGCCCTGGAGGACAACAACCTGTGCAACGGCACCCTCCAGTGCGTGAAGAACGGCCCCGTGTCCCTGTGCAGCGTGGATCCCCTGACGGTCAAGGTCTGCCCCGCCGTGTCCGGCAAGGATGCCCAGTGCAAGGCAAACACCTGCGAAGCCGCCACGGGCAAGTGCAACCTGCTGGCCGTCAACGAGAACCAGACCTGCGACGACGGGGACCCCTGCACCACCCTCTCCCGCTGCAAGGAGGGCGCCTGTCTGGGCGTCCAAAGCCTCTCCTGCGACGACGCCAACCCCTGCACCGCCGACTCCTGCTCCCCCCTGGGCTCCTGCCTCCATGCCCCCCAGGACGCCCCCTGCAGCGACGGCAACCTCTGCACCGAGGGCGACTACTGCAAGAACGGCCTCTGCGCCTTCACGGGCCTCAAGACCTGCGAGGACCCCAACCCCTGCACCCGCGATCTGTGCGATCCCAAGGCCGGCTGCACCTTCCCCAACCAGGACGGCGCGCCCTGCCAGGACGGCGATCCTTGCACCTCCCCTGACGCCTGCCTCGCGGGCGCCTGCAGCCCCGGCGCGGCCCTCGTCTGCGACGACGGCCAGGACTGCACCCAGGACTACTGCGCCAAGGGCAAGGGCTGCGCCCACGTCCCCAAGGCCAGCCTCTGCGACGATCTGAACCCCTGCACCGCCGACTCCTGTGACGTGCTCCTCGGCTGCATCCACGACGCCGTGCCCGGCTCCTGCACCCCCACCAATCCCTGCCTTCAGGGAAGCTGCCAGGACGGCACCTGCACCCCCGGGGCCCAGCGAAACTGCGACGACGCCAATCCCTGCACCGCCGACACCTGCAGCCCCACCGAGGGCTGCCTCCACACCCCCACCCCAGGCACCTGCGCGGGCAGCAATTTCTGTGACGCGGGCGTCTGCACCGACGGCCTGTGCGTGGTCAGCGGCAAGCGCAGCTGCGACGACGCCAACCCCTGCACCGACGACTCCTGCGATCCGGGCTTCGGCTGTGTCCACACCAACAACAGCGGCCCCTGTGACGACAAGAACAAGTGCAGCACCGGGGACACCTGCAAGAACGGCTGGTGCCAGGCCACGGGGGTCCTCTCCTGCGACGATCTGAACATCTGCACCGCCGACAGTTGTCTGCCCGCCACGGGCTGCAAGAACGCCCTGGCCCCCCAGAACCCCTGTCGCGATCAGAACCCCTGCACGGACGACATGTGCGACCACATCAACGGCTGCATCTTCGTGAACAACGTGGCCCCCTGCGAGGACGGCAACCTGTGCACCAAGGACGACGTCTGCGCCGGCGGCACCTGCACCAGCGGCGCCCTCCTGACCTGCAATGACGACAAGGAGTGCACCACGGACTCCTGCGATCTGCTGACGGGGAAGTGCGTCTTCGAAAACGTCGCCGACAACACCGCCTGCGGCGCCGTCACCAGCCCCTGCAACCGGGGCAAGTGCCAGGCCGGCGAATGCGTCGCCTCCCCCATCGCCGACTGGACCACCTTCCAAAGCCACTGCTACCGCTTCTTCGGCAGCACCGCCACCTGGGACGCCGCCCGGGCCGCCTGCCAGACGGTGGGTGCGGATCTCATCTCCATCGGCAGCGTGGAGGAGAACTCCTTCGCCGTGACCCTGGCCGCCGGGAACGTCTTCTATGCGGGCTTCAACGACATCAACTCGGAGGGCAGCTGGGTGTGGTCCGACGCCAGCCCCAACACCTACACCAACTGGAGCGCCAGCGAGCCCAACAACTCGGGCAACGAGGACTGCCTGCATGTCTATGTGGACGGCCGCTGGAACGACATCACCTGCGGCACGGCCCAGACCTATGTGTGTGAAATGAAGTAATCAGCCCTGGGCAAAGAACGCCCTGGCCCCGACCAGATCCTGCTGCATGGCCGCCACCAGCTCCTCCACTGACCCGAAGGCCCGAAGGTCCCGAAGGCGCACCAGCATGTCCACTATCAGCTCCTGGCCATAAAGGTCCCCGGAATAATCCAGCAGGAAGACCTCGAAGGAGGGCTCGCTGTCGCCAAAGGTCGGGCGGTTGCCAATGGCCGCAAGGCCAGGTACCCAAACCCCTGATGGAAGCCCTGCCCGGACCAGATAGACCCCCGGCGCCGGGGAAAGCTGCTCTTCCAGCTCCAGGTTGGCGGTGGGAAAGCCCATGGACCGTCCCAAGCCCCGCCCCCGCCCCACCCGTCCGAAGACCCGAAACCATCGCCCCAGCAGGCGGGCCGCCCCCGGCAGATCGCCCGCCGCCAGCTTGTCCCGGATGGCCGTGGAGGAAACCCGCTGCCCCTCCAGGCAAAGCCCCTCCAGCACCTCCAACCCAAAGCCAAAGCCCTGGGCCAGCCGCGCCAGCTCCTCCGTCCCCGCGGCCCTTTCGGCGCCCAACCGCGCATCCTCCCCCAGCACCAGCCGGTGGGGGGCCAAGGGCGCCAGCACTCCGCCAAGGAAGCCCGCCGCATCCAGCGCCGCCAACTGGCGGTTGAAGGGCAGCACCCACAACAGGTCCAGCCCCGCCTGGGCCAGCAGCTCCAGCCTGCGCGGAGGTGGCACCAACATGCGCATCTTGAGGTCAGGAGCCAGCAAAGCCTGGGGATGGGGATCGAAGGTCAGGGCCACCCGCTGCCGCCCGGTCCCCGCCAACTGGGCCACGCGCCGCAGCAGGGCCTGATGCCCCAGGTGCAGCCCGTCGAAGTTGCCCAGACAAAGCACCGCACCCGCCCGCAGGGACGGAGGCGCTTGGGTACCTTGATGGATGATTGCGGGGGGCATGGGGGGTGTTACTCGGCTCGCTGGCAGGGATCACCATGGAGATCGGCGCACAGGCCCCAGATCCCTACACCAAACCCCTCGGCTTCGTCCTCGGCAGTCTTCAGCAGATTCAGACACAGGGGTTCGGCGTATTTGTCGAAGGCGCAGGCGTGGCCCGAGGCCACCATGTACATATTGATGTTGAAGCCGCCGTCGTAGATGTACACCAGTCGCCGCCCGTAGGGATCGTTCTGGGGACCGCCCTCGGGGTCCCGCACGCAGACCTGCTTGCCCTCGATCAGCTTGCGCAGGAAGGCGCCGGCCTCGGGGCCCAGGCAGGTCTCGGGGTTCAGCTCGGGGTGCTCCTTGTCCGCCCCCTCGGGCTGCTCCGGGGCCTGGATGCCCAGCATGCGCAGCTTGGTGCCGTCGGGCAGGGTGACGGTGTCGCCATCGTAGACGCTCTGGATGGTCACCCAGTCGCCGCCATCGCAGTCGTCGTTGTCCAGGTAGCACAGGGGCTCCCTGGTGGGGTCCTGGTTCAACGGGTCGTAGGAGATGGGGGCGCAGTCGCTGCTGGCCTCCTCCCCACAGGTGGCAAGCACTCCGCAGGCCAGCACCAGCAAGAGCATGGTCAGCTTCTTCATCATTGCACCCCCCCGCAGCTTTCGTTCATGAAGCCCGGAGTCCCCTTGTCGCCCCCGGCCCCGAAGGCGGTAACGGACACCTCCCACACCTGAGTCACCCCGGGGCAGAAGGCCAGATCGCTGATGCACAGGTGGTTGGAGGCCCCCGCCGTGACCTTGCCGCCGGTGGCGCTCACCTCGCCGTAGGCCACCTCATGCAGCGTCAGCTTCCCGGCGTCCAGGATCCGCAGGCTGTGGGCGCCGCTGTTGGAGAGGCTGCCGGTGAACAAAGCATCCGGCGGATCTCCCGCGGGCAGGGCCGCAGCCGTCCGGGCCAGCACGGCGTAGGTGCCGGGCAACATCCGCACGTCCGTCTTGATCTGCACCGGGGTCTTGGCATCCAACTGGTAGTACATGCCCTTGAGGGACACCTCGGCGTCCCCGCAGAAATAAAGCTCAAACCACTCGCCGTCCGCATCCGTCACGGCCTTGGGATCGGCCATGAACTCGGAGATGAAGATCTCGCCAATGGCCGGATTGGGGGGCGGCTCGCCGCCCGTGTCCACACCCGAGATGGTGTCCACCGTGGCGCCGCCGTCGGTATCCGGCGCGCCGCAGTCCTGGCCCGGGGCCCCGGGCGTCCCCAGATCGGTGGAATCCAAGGTGTCGGCAACCCCGGACACATACCACCAACTCCCCTCGTCGTTGTACTCGCTGGACAGCCCGTTGCGGCAAAGCTGCATGGAGGCGCCCTTTTTTACCTTGGGGAAGCCCGCGCCGCTGACCAGATAGGGCACGTCGTCAATGATGGTCCCGTTGCTGGCCAGGATCTGCAGGTGGTTGTGCCTGGCCGCCTGAATCGGATCGTCGGGGACGGAGGCGCTGGTCGAGTTCAGCAGCGTCACCTTGTCATAGGTGCACAGGACCTTGGGCAGGCCACCGTTGCTCAAGGGGTCCGCGCTGCGCGCCACCAGGAAGAAGCGCCCCGGGGGCACCGTGTCCGTACAGACCAGCCGCCCGGCTTTGCTGCCGCTGGCGATCTGCATGCCGCTGGGGTTCAGGGTGTAGGGCAGGGCGTTGAGCAGCTCGATCCACTCGCCCTGGGCGTCGTCCACCGCGACCCCACCAGCCAGGGTGGCATTGGGGTCGGCCATGATCTCGGTGATGATGATCCCACCCACGGGGGGTACGCCCAGCACCGGGCAGGCGTCCCCACTGCCACCGCCGCAGCCCAGCAGCAGCATTCCCAGCACCGCACCCAGCCCAACCCTCTTCATGGTGCCCCCTACTCTTCGAATAGTTCAGCTCCCGAGGCCCGCCCTGGAAAGAAAAGTGGCCGCCGCCTCAGACAGCTCCGCGTGATACTCCACCGGCTCCACGATGCATAGGCGATCAAAAGGTGCCTTCAGACCCGCCTTCTTCGCCGCCACCGAGCGCAGCAGCAGCTCCACCGCGTTCCTGGCCGTCATGCCAGCCTCCCGCCAGGGAGGCAGCAGCAGCGTCAGGTCCCGCGCCTTCAGATTTCCGATTATTCCCGTGAGGGTCTCGATGCTGGTCCGGTAGCGCTCACTGCTCCAGCCCTCCCGAGGCCCAAGCCCATAAAGCAGCACCCAGGAAAAACCCAGCGCCGGGCGCCCGGGCATCAGCAGGTGCTGGCCGTCCAGGGGCCGAAAATGTCCCTCCGGCGGATTCGCCGCATAGGCATCCGCCACCAGCCGCGAAATTCGGGCGTGCAGCCGCCAGTCAATCTGGCCCGCGGCGCCGGCGGGCGGAAAGGGCTCATCCATCAGCGGAATGCCCAGCACCTCGCCTGCCGCCGCACCCAGATCCGGCAGCGCCGGCGTGATCAATTCAAAGCGCATCCTGGTCCTGCGGTTCTGGCTCCTCGGCCCCCGCGTCCTCGGCCATCTGGTCGGGCCGGGACTCCAGGGCGATTCGGTCCAGCACTCCGTTCACGAAGGCGGGCGAATCTTCCGAGCCGTACTTCTTGGCGATCTCGATTGCCTCATTGATGATGACCTTGTGGGGGACCTCCATCTCGGCGGTCAGCTCGTAGGAGGCAATCCGCAGGATGTTCTTGTCCACCACCGCCATACGCTCCAGCCGCCAGTTGGTGCTGTGCCGCCGAATCAGCTCATTGAGCTCCTCCAGCCGCCGCCACACCCCCACCACCAGGCGGCCCAGGTAGGGGTCATCCTCGACAATTTCTTCGCGATTCCTGATGAATTCGGCCACAGCCACCTCGGGCACCCGCGGGTTGAACTCCAACCCGAACAGCACCTGAAGGGCCTCTTCTCTGGCCTTGCGTCTCACACCCATGGCGTTTTGCTCCAGACTCTACAGCTCGGAATACAGCCGGGCCATCTCAATGGCAGCCAGGGCCGCATCCGCACCCTTGTTGCCCGCCTTCGTGCCGGCCCGTTCAATGGCCTGCTCAATGCTGTCCGTGGTAAGCACCCCAAAGGACACCGGCACGGGCGACCCCATGGCCACCTGCGCCAGGCCCTTGGAGACCTCGGCAGCGACATATTCAAAATGAGGGGTCCCGCCGCGGATCACCGCACCCAGGCAGATGATGGCGTCATACTTCCCGGCCTTCACCATGCGGGCCGCCACCGCGGGCATCTCAAAGGCCCCCGGCACCCGCACCACGGTCAGGTCCTTCTCCTCCGCCCCGTGCCGCAGCAGGCAATCCACCGCGCCCTCGTACAGCCGGTCGGTGATGAGATGATTGAATCGGGACACCAGCAGGCCAAAGCGCAGCCCACCCGCATTCAGTTTTCCTTCAATGGTCTTCATGAAAACCCCTCCAATTCACTTCCAAGCCCCAACAACTGGCGCCCGGCAACCGACCAACCGGAGGCCCTTGGGGACCCTCCGGACCAATACCCCGGGCGCGCCTCAGCGCCGCCCACCAAATTCCGACTCCAGCAGGCCCAGCAGCCGCTCATCCCGCGGCCCTGCGCCCCCCAGAAGTTTCTTTACATATTTACCAATGAGGTCCGTCTCCAGGTTCACAACTCGGGCGCCATTCTGACAGCCCAGCGTCGTGGAGGCAAGGGTGTGAGGAATCACCATCACCGAGAACCCCCGCTCGTCCACCGAGTTCACCGTCAGGCTCACGCCGTCCACCGCGATGGAGCCCTTCTCCACCACCAATTCCAGCAGGGCCCGCGGGGCCTCAAACTCCAGCCGCGAGAACTCGCCCTGGTCCACCTTGGCCAACAGCCGCCCCTGACCATCCACATGGCCGGTGACCAAATGCCCTCCAAGCCGCCCTCCAAGGGAGAGGGCCCGCTCCAGGTTCACCTGTTCACCGCCATGCAGCAGCCCCAGATTGGTGCGCGCCAGGGTCTCCGACGAGACCTCCACGCAAACTTCATTGTGAGTGATTTTTGTGACTGTAAGACAGGCGCCGTTCACCGCCAGCGAGTCGCCCAAGGCAAGTTCACCCCCAAACCCCGGCCGCTCCAGCACCAACAGTGCCGAGCCGCCAGACCTGGCAAGCTGCCTAACCCTACCCAGACATTCAACAAGCCCGGTGAACATTCCGACCCCCGCAGGGTAACCGAACCAACCTCAGCACCAGCACCCGAAACAAACCCTCAATCCCGCAACTCTCCAGGCGGCCCACCGCACCAACCCAGGCAGCAACCAACTGCCCCGTCCGTGCATCCGTCCCCGGAAGTCAACCAGCCCCTCCGTCCCCGAAGTCAGCCAGCCCCTCGGTCCCCGAAGTCAGCCAGCCCCTCCGTCCCAGGAAGTCAACCAGCCCCTCCGTCCCCGGAAGTCAGCCTTCGCGAGGCCAGCGCCGGTTGCTGCGGCGCGTTTTGCCAGAACCATCTGGCAAAAAAAAGAGCCCAGGGTTTCCTGGGCTCTTTTATTGATAAAGTGCCGGCGGCGTCCTACTCTCCCACGACCACTGGTCGAAGTACCATCGGCGCTGAAGGGCTTAACTTCCGAGTTCGGGATGAGATCGGGTGTGGCCCCTTCGCTATAACCACCGGCAAACTGCCATTCATTTTCATAGACAACCGAATGTGTATTTTGATGCATGCACGCTGAATCCTGATAACGACTTGCCATAGGCTTTTCAAACCAACGGTTAAGCCGATCGACCTATTAGTACCGGTTAGCTAAACACATTGCTGTGCTTACACATCCGGCCTATCAACCTCGTAGTCTCCGAGGGGTCTGATAGGGATACCTAGTCTTGAGGCTGGCTTCCCGCTTAGATGCTTTCAGCGGTTATCCGTTCCGAACATAGCTACCCAACGGTGCCGTTGGCACGACAATTGGTCCACCAGAGGTTCGTCCACTAATGTTCCTTTCGTACTTTAGCAGATCCTCGCAAGTATCCTACGCCCACAGAAGATAGGGACCGAACTGTCTCACGACGTTCTAAACCCAGCTCGCGTACCGCTTTAAATGGCGAACAGCCATACCCTTGGGACCGGCTACAGCCCCAGGATGCGATGAGCCGACATCGAGGTGCCAAACCTCCCCGTCGAT
>CAIXZC010000064.1 GCA_903923815.1 uncultured Myxococcales bacterium | reverse complement strand
CAGCGTGGACGCATCAGCAGGGTCTCGCCGGTGGCGCTGGTGACTTGGAGATTGGCTCCCAACTTGGAAAGCAGCGGGATGTGGAAGTGGGTAACGTCGGTCTCCAAGGCCACCGTCTGGAGGTCCAGCTTGGCGCCATGGGCCAGCAGCAGGTCAAGGATGTCACCGGCGCCCCATTCAAGGGCGGCCACGACTGCATGGCCCAAGACCGGTCTTGGGTCCAGGTTGGGATCGGCGCCAGCGGCCAGCAGCATCTCCACCATCGTCAAAGACTCCTGGGCCACGGCTTCAGCGAGGCAACTGCGGTACCGCCGTCGTTGATTGGGAGGGTCCGACCGGAACAGTGTGGCCTTCTTGGGCAGCGCCAGGAGGTTCAGGGGGCTGTCAAAGACTATGGCCTCAGAGGCCATGACTTTGGCCCAGCCGCAGAAGGTCGCGTAGAGGTTGGGATCGGCGCCATGCTCAAGCAGCAGGCGCACCGCCGGCAGGTTGCTGTTGCCGACGGCCAGCTGCAGGGCGGTGCGGCCGTCCGGGGTGGCCTGATTGACGGGGGTCCCGGCCCGCAATAGGGACTCCAGGTCGGCCAGGGAGCCCCAAAGAACAGCGGACAGGAGGGGCGGCAGCGGTGGCACCTCGAGTTCGGCCGGGTCGGCCCCCAGACTGAGCAGGAAACGGGCCATGTCAACAGCACCGCGGTCTGCGACCAGAAGCAGCGGAGTGAGGCCCTCCTGCATGACGGCACCCGGGTCTGCCCCCAACTGGACCAGCCGGCTCATCGTTTGGGTATCGTCACTGTCCATGGCCAGTAAGAAAGCCTTGTGCAGGGCCGCCGTGGTTTGTTCGGGGGAGTAGGGCCCCGTGATTCGATAAATGTGGGCAAGCTTGGACTGGGGGCGGAGGAGGGCCCGAGCCTGAAGGTTTGGGTTGGCAAGTTGGATTGGGGAGGGCTGCAAGCCGGACTCCAGGGCCACTTCAATGAGTTCGTGGTCGCACTTATCGAAGATGAGGTCCGTGGCCCGGCAACCCTGGCAATCCATCCTGTGGGGGCTGGCGCCGTGTTGCAGCAGGGCCGTGACCATCCGGGGACTGGACCGGCGGACGGCGAGCATCAGAGCTGTCCAGCCGAAGGGCCCGGGGGTGTCCAGGTGGGCCTGCCCCTCCAGCAGGACGGGAATCAGGTTAGGGCTTTCGCGGATGGTCGCCAGCATCAAGGGAGTGAAGTCCAAGGAGGCGGCTTTCGTGGAAAGTGCCCCAGCGAAATACAGGTGGCGAGCGGCATGGCGGTAGAAGTCAGACAGCGTGCCGTCAGACAACGGATTGTCCGGGTCCCAGGCCAGCCCCAGTTCGGGGTTGGCGCCGTTGGCCAGCAGCACCCGGGCGGCCTCCTCGCGGCCCAGGAAGCACACCAGCCCCAGGGGCGTGAAGCCCTTGGAGTCCCGGCAGTCTGGGGGGACGCCACGGCGGATCAGCTCGCCCAGGAGGCGCGGATCGCCATTTCTGGCCGCCTTGAAGAGTTGGGTCCTGAGGCTTGGTTGGGGGGCCATGGGGCCTCCTTTCGAGGGGCAACCGTGCCACAGCGCGGGTCCGGGGCGCAACAGCGCATTCGAGGGACGGAGGACCAGTGGGCGGCAAAAACGACACCCCGTGACGCACAGCTTCGGGGATGGACCTGACGACCCTTGGCAGGTCTTCCCGCCCGTGGCAGATTGGCCAGGCATTTACCGACAAGGGGTGTCCATGGGGTCCGGGGCAGACAAGAGGTTGGCGAGGTTCCACCTGGACACGGGGCTGTTGGTGCTGCAGTCCGGGCGTGAGGCCCAGGTGGTGCTGGCGGCCTGGCCTCAGCTGGAGTCCTGGGGCCTGCTGCAGGGGAGGCGGCGGAGGGCCAGCGGCTTCGTGACCCTGCCCAAGGTTGGGGACGGAGTCGCGGCGCGACCTGGGGACGGAGCCGGCGCCGCCGCGGAGGCCCGACAGCGACTACGGGCTGCGGGGCAGCTTCCCTTCGAGCCCCGGCTATGGGACGCCCGGGTGCTGGAGGGCAAGGATGCCTGGGCCGCCTGGCTGGACCGGATTCCTACGGAGGTTCGGCGGGCGGTGGCGCCCTTTCCCGGCCGCCACTGGGATCTGCTGCGCTTCCTGGCCCAGGGTGGTGGT
>CAIXZC010000063.1 GCA_903923815.1 uncultured Myxococcales bacterium | reverse complement strand
GCAGACCTTGCAGCGCAAGCTCAAGGACGCTGGGCGCTTCGTGTTCATCCATCGGCGCCGGGGCAATCCGGGCTTCCTCAAGTTCTTCCCAGCCTCCGTGGGCTATGTCCTGCAGGCCTTCGATGCGTTGGGCCAGTGGGGGGAGGTGCGGGACCTGCTGACCACCCGGCTGGAGCCCGCACTGCAGGCCCTGGCGGAGGGGCGCACGGGGGTCCAAAGGGATTGACAATTCGGGCTTTTCTACTTACAAGCCGAAGGCTTGTAACGGCTTCTCGTTCCCATAGGAGTGCAAGGTGAACTACAAGGATACGCTCAATCTTCCGGCCACCGCCTTCCCCATGAAGGCGAGCCTTGCCCAGACCGAACCCGGCCGCGTCCAGAAGTGGAAGGACGGTCGCCTGTACCAGCGCATCCTCGAGGCGGGCAAGGACAACCCCCGCTTCGTCATGCACGACGGCCCCCCCTACGCCAACGGCTACATCCACTCGGGCACGGTGCTGAACAAGATCCTCAAGGACTTCGTGGTCAAGTACCGCAACCTGCGGGGCTTCCAGACCGAGTTCGTGCCCGGCTGGGACTGCCACGGCCTGCCCATCGAGAACAACGTCGAGAAGGAACTGGGCGGGAAGGGCCTGCTGTCCGTGGAGGACTTCCGGGCCCGCTGCCGGGACTTCGCGCTGCGCTTCGTGGGCCTCCAGCGGGACGAGTTCCGCCGCCTGGGCGTGCTGGCCGACTGGGACGAGCCCTACCTGACCTTGCGCCACAGCTACGAGGCCACCATCGCCCGGGAGTTCGGCGCGGTGGTGCGCTCGGGCTCCGTGTACCGCGGCAAGAAGCCCGTGTACTGGTGCAGCGAGCACAAGACCGCCCTGGCCGAGGCGGAGATCGAATACAACGACCACAGCGCCCCGTCCGTGTGGGTGCGCTTCCCCATGGGCGACGACGCCCGGGCCCGGCTGCCCTTCCTGCCGGCGGGCCTCAAGGCCTCCTTCGTCATCTGGACCACCACCCCCTGGACGCTGCCTGCCAACCTGGCCATCACCCTCCACCCGCTGTTTGACTACGTGCTGGTGCAAAGCGGCGACGAGGCCTTCTTCGTGGCCGAGGAACTGGCCGGGCGCTTCGCCAAGGACGTGGGCCTGGAGGGCCTCACGGTGCTGGGCCGCGTGAAGGGCGCGGACCTGGAGAACACCCACGCCAACCATCCCTTCCTGGATCGCCAGAGCCTGCTGATTGTGGGCAACTTCGTCACCCTGGAGGCGGGCACGGGCTGCGTCCACACGGCCCCCGGCCACGGCGCCGACGACTACAACGCCGGGCAGGCCTACGGGCTGGCCCCCTACGCCCCCGTGGATGAGAACGGCCGCTTCACCAGCGAGGTCCCCCTGTTCCAGGGCCGCTTCGTGTTCGAATGCGACAAGGACATCGTCAAGCTGCTGGCGGACCGCGGCATGCTGGTGGGCCAGGCCAAGGTGCAGCACAGCTACCCCTTCTGCCTGCGCTGCCGCAAGCCCATCATCTTCCGGGCCACGGACCAGTGGTTCATCTCCATGGAGACTACGGGCATCCGGCAGTCCGCCCTGGACGCCATTGACCGCGTCAAGTGGGTCCCCGAGCGTGGCCGCGAGCGCATCCGCGCCATGGTCGAAAGCCGCCCCGACTGGTGCATCTCCCGGCAGCGCCTCTGGGGCGTGCCCATCATCGCCTTCTTCTGCGAGGGCTGCGGCGAGCTGGTGGCGGACCCCCACATCATCGACGGCGTGGCGGACATCTTTGAAAAGGAAGGCGCCGACTCCTGGTACATCCGCAGCGCCACCGACCTGCTGCCCCAGGGCTTCGTGTGCCCCAAGTGCGGCGGCAACCACTTCCGCAAGGAGAACGACATCATCGACGTGTGGTTCGAAAGCGGCGTGTCCTACGCGGCCGTCATCGAACGCCGCTACGGCGCCGGCACCGCCTGCGACCTGTACCTGGAGGGCAGCGACCAGCACCGCGGTTGGTTCCACAGCACCCTCCTGGAGAGCGTGGCCACCCGGGGCAAGGCCCCCTACAAGACCGTCCTGACCCACGGCTTCGTGGTGGATGGGCAGGGCCGCAAGATCTCCAAGACCCTGGGCAACTTCGTGCCGCCCAGCGAGATCATCAACCAGTACGGCGCCGAGATCTACCGCCTCTGGGTGGCCGCCGAGAACTACCAGGACGACATCCGCATCTCGCCGGAGATCCTGACCACCCTGACGGACGCCTACCGCAAGGTGCGCAACACCTTCCGCTTCCTGCTGGGCAACCTGGACGGCTTCGTGCCGGACCGGGACCTGCTGCCCGTGGACCAGATGCTGCCCATGGACCGCTGGATGCTGCACAACCTGAACCAGCTGCTGGGGCAGTTCGACAAGGCCTACGAGGAGTTCGACTTCCATCGCATCTTCCAGGGGCTGGTGAACTTCACCTCGGTGGAGCTCTCGTCCTTGTACCTGGACATCCTCAAGGACCGGCTGTACGTGGACGGCAAGGATAGCCTGCCCCGCCGCAGCGCCCGCACCGCCCTGTGGTGGATCCTCCACGAGCTGTCCGTGGCCGCGGCCCCCATCCTGTCCTTCACCTGCGACGAGGTCTGGGACTACAGCCCCCGCCGCGCCAGTGACCCCGACGACGTCTTCCTGGCCCCCTTCCCGCTGCCCCGGGCCCAGTGGGACGCCCCCGCCCTGGCCGCCGAGTTCGAGACCCTGAAGGGCCTGCGCAATCAGGTTCAGAAAGAGGCCGAGGCCGCCCGGGTGGCCAAGACCATCGGCCACGCCCTGGACGCCAAGGTGACCCTGACCCTCCCCGAGGGCAGCCCCGCCGCAGCCCTGGCGGTGAAGTACGCCGACATCCTGGAGGAGTGGTTCATCACCTCCGCCGTGGAGGTCCGCAGCGGCGGCGACGCCGTGACCGTCCAGGTGGAGAAGGCCCCGGGCGCCAAGTGTGACCGCTGCTGGCACTGGTCCACCACCCTGGGCACCAACCCTGAGCACCCTGGGCTTTGCAAGCGCTGCGCCGGCGTGATTGGTGGTGCCCTATGAAGTCCAACCTGTCCCGCTGGGTCCTCTTCCTGGTCATCGCCCTGGTGGCGGTGCTGGGTGATCTGGTGACCAAGGGTTGGGCGGTGAACAACCTGGCCAGCCCTCGGCACCCGCTGGTGCTGCAGATCAAGCCCGACGAGGGCGGCAAGCCCCTCACTGAGGTGCTTCAGACGCGCCTGGGCGCTGGGGTCCACCTGGACGCCGTGCTCAAGATTGACGCGCCCCTCAAGGTTGACCCCGAGGCGCTGGTGAAGGACTGCGGCGTGCTGAAACGCAACGCCGGGCTGTTGCTGCTGAACCTCAAGAGCCGGGCCCCCTGGTTCGTGCGCAACCCCTACCTGGACGCGCGCCGGGCGGACAACCCCGACGAGGCCGTGCTGTCCTTGGATGGCAGCCTCAAGGACGTGACCCTGGGCGCCTTCGTGGCCTCCAAGGGGGGCGTGGATCAGGCCAAGGCCGAGGAGCTCATCCGCGAGGGCTATCTGCACCCCTTCCCCCGGATGGACCTGCTGGACGGCGGCCTGAAGGTGGCCCCCGACGACCGTTATCTCATCACCCAGCGCAACATCCCCCTGGTGGATGGCTTCCTGGGGCTGATCTACGTGGAGAACCCGGGCGCCGCCTGGGGCTTCCTGGCCACCGCGCCCGAGCCCGTCCGCCGCACCTTCCTGGGGGGCGTGTCCCTGCTGGCCATGATCCTCATCTTCTTCATGTTCCGGAATCTGGGCCCGGGGCGCGTGCTGCCCTCAATCTATCTGGGCCTTATTCTTGGAGGGGCCGCGGGGAACTTTGTGGACCGGCTGATGGCCGGCACCGTGGTGGACTTCGTGCAGATGTTCCTGGGTTCCTATGAGTGGCCCACCTACAACGTGGCGGACATCGCCATCAGCGTGGGGGTCGGGCTGGTGCTGCTGGACTCCCTGCTGCACCGCGAGCCCAAGGGTTCGCCCAAGGCCGCCTGATGCATCCCGTCTTCTACCTGGGGCCGTTGGAGTTCCCGGCCTACTTCACCTTCCTCACCCTGGGCTACACCCTGGCGGTCCTGCTGGCCCACCGGGAATCCCTCAAGATCCCCCACCTGGTGTCCCCGGTGAAGCTCATCGACCTGTCCATGATCCTGCTGTTCGCGGGCCTCTTGGGGGCGCGCATCATGCACGTCCTGGCGGACGGCTACCTGACCGAGTACATCAACCTTTGCGTGGACCCCCTGGCCACCAAGGCCCTGCCCGCCCCGGAGGGCTTTCGCTGCCTCTCCGACGGCGCCTGCGTGGCCAAGGACCTGGGCGAGCTGTGCAACACCGCGGCGGGCACCTGCCATCAAGGTCAGGACTGCCTGCGCACCCTGAAGTTCTGGTACGGCGGGCTGGCCTTCTACGGCGGGCTGGTGCTGGCCACCCTGGTGGCGATCTGGTACATGCGCCGCTACCGTACCCAGATCCAGTTCCCTGCCATGGCGGACCTTGCGGGCTTTGGCATCGCCCTGGGCCTGGTCTTCGGGCGCCTGGGCTGCTGGCTGGCGGGCTGCTGCTTTGGCTGTCTGGCCCACACTGGCCCGGCGGTGACCTTCCCCCGAAACTCCCCGGCCTTCGACCGCCACCTGGACCTGGGCCTTCTGACCCGCCACGCCCACGAGTCCCTGCCCGTGGTGCCCGTGCAGTTGTACCAACTTGGCGCCAACCTGCTGGTGTTCCTGGCGGTCTTCGCCTACTTCAAGACCCACAAAGAGCGCGACGGCCGCACCCTGGCCCTGTTCCTCATGCTGAACGCCATCACCCGCTTCATCCTCGAGTACTGGCGCGACGACTACCGGGGCCTCTGGTTCACCGACGCCCTCTCCTCCAGCCAACTG
>CAIXZC010000062.1 GCA_903923815.1 uncultured Myxococcales bacterium | reverse complement strand
GGCCTGGTGAAGATGGTGGCCTCTCGCCCCTGGCCGACCTCGCCGCCCAGCACCGCCTCCCAGGAGTCCCTGGTGCTGGTGCCGTGGCGATACAGCAGGCCCTTGCGGACCAGCAACTCGGCCTTGCTGCCGTCAGCCCGGTCGTTCAGGGACTGCAGCGCGCAGTAGATCAGCGACCGCGCCGTGTCCCGCGAGATCTGACGCGCCAGGGCGGGCCCGAACTGACCCATGAAGAAGGGAATGAGGGCCGACACCACGATGTCATTCTGGTGCCGAATGGCCGCCAGCCGCTGACGCCCCAGGGCCGGGTCAGGTGTGATGCAGTGCAGCACGGGCGGCAGGAAGCTCTCTTGGGAGTGGCGCGCCAGGACGTCCTGAATGAGCCCGGAGGCCTGCTCGAAGCCCAACTCCGGGTGGCGCGATCCCAGGGCGTAGCGCAGGGTGTCGCGAAAGCCCACCGTCATGGGGGCCTCGAAGAACTCCTCCAGGCGCTGCCCCGTGGGGCCACCAAGGGCGCTCTTCCTGGTGAACTGCTGGAACTCTGCAAGGTTCTCCAGGCCCAGGCCCGACACTGCGGGCGCCCCGCAACTGCGCGCCAGCGTCAGGTAGTCCAGCTCCAACATGCCCTCGGGGGAGATGAAGGCCGCGAAACTGTTCTCCGGGCGGGCTTCATCCTTGCTGTCATGGAAGCGCCGAAACAGCGTCTCCAGGGGGTTGGCTACGAACTGCCGCGACAGGGGCCCCGCCCCCAGGTAGGCCCGATGGAACAGGGCGCTGCGCAGGAACGCATGGAACCCGTGCAGTCCCGCCGCGCTCTCCGTCCCGTAGGAAAACCCAAGCGCGCTGAGGGCCGCATCCGCCGCCCCCGGCCCGCCGGGCTTGCGCACCTGAACAAGGAACCGGGAGGCCACGCTCTCCACGTCCTCCAGCAGCAGCCGAGGCAGCCGATCCCCTCCGCGCAGGACCTTCAACTGTCTGGCCAGTTCCGGGGCCTCAATGGCGCAGAACCCGTGTTGCGCCGTCGCCCCCGCCGACCGGACCAGGGCGCGCAGCAACTCTTCGTGGCCGATGAAGTCCATGTTTCCCCCTTGGAGGATTACTCCGGGCAGGCCAGGGAGCCCCCCCAGCAGCAGGTCTCGCAGCTTGAGTCGCAGGCGCCGTTGCCGCAGGACGCGTTGCCCAGGCACAGGCTGTCCGAGCACAGGCCCAGGGCGTTGTCGACGTTGGTAGCGATGCTGACGCAGTAGTCCGCCAGGGAGGCGTCGATCTGGGCGTCGGTGTAGCCGTACTGAGTCTTCACGATGGCGCGCTGGGCGTTGATGCAGCCCGCCGTCCAGCACTGAAGTTGGGCCGCCACCAGATAGGTGTCCCGCTGGTTGAAGGGCACCACCTGACTGGGCACCTTGGCGGCCGTCACGTCGCACTTCAGCGGGTCCGACAGGTAGTAGAGCAGCTCGCCACAGTAGGCGTGGACGCAGGGGTTCTTGGGTTGGGTGCCGCCTCCTCCCCCGCCGCCCCCACCGCCACCCGCGCAGTCCCCCGCGGCGTTGCCCCAGGTGCCGCAGGTGCCAGGCTTCAGGTGATCCTCGGAGGCGTAGTAGACGTCGTTGCCACTGGTCAGGTCGTAGCCCAGGTCATCGCAGTGGGCCCCGGGCCACCACTGCCGCTCGAACCAGGTCTCGGTGACGCACTGGGCCTCGGGGTCCTTCAGATCAAAAGGATTGTCGTGGCAGGAGTAGGCGCTGGGTGAGTCGGTGTAGAAGGTGGAGGGCGTCTTCATCTCGCAGACCCCCTTGTGATCGTCC
>CAIXZC010000061.1 GCA_903923815.1 uncultured Myxococcales bacterium | reverse complement strand
GCCAACCTCAAGGCCATCACCGAGGACGGCAAGCGCATCAGCTCCGACCTGGCCGAGGCCTCCGCCAGCCTCTCCATGACCATTGAAGAGGTCCGCTCCGTGGTGGCCGGCCTGGACGAGCAGGTCTCCGCCGCCATCGAGCGCCAGGACCAGAACCTGGACTCCCTGCTGGTGAACGGCAACCGCGCCGTGGCCTCCATGGCCGACATCCTCGAGAGCCCCGACACCCGCAAGCTGCCCAACCGCGCCCTGCTGCTGATGACCAGCCTGCAGGAACTGGTGGCCCAGACCAAGGGGGACCTGTCCACCATCACGCACCGCCTGGACAACGCCGCCCTGTCCCTCAACGACCGCATCACCGACCCCCGCATCGACATGATGCTGGACAGCGCCGCCATCGTGGCCAAGGACACCGAGGGCCTGGTGCAGGGCCTGGATCTGACCGTCCGCCAAAGCCGTGAGGACATCTTCAAGACCCTCAGCAACCTGAAGGACGTGGTGCGCAACCTGAACGACTTCACCCAGATGCTGCTGGAGAACCCCTCCGTCCTGCTGCGGGGCTCCCAGCTCAAGGAGAGGAACCAATGAAAGCACTTGTCGCCGCTGTCCTGTTGGCGCTGCTGCTGACGGGCTGCTCCTCGGCCCCGGACCGCAAGTACTACGGGCTGGCCTACTCCCTGGCGGAAAGCCAGACCTACCCCACCCCGCGCTACCCCGTGACCCTGCGCGTCCAGGAGCCCGACGTGCGCCTGGCCTACGACCGCCCACAGATCGTCTACCGCTACGACCCCTACAACTTCCGCTACTACCACTACCGCTTCTGGGTGGCCAAGCCCCAGTCCATGGTGGCCGAGCTGGTCTTCCAGCACCTCAAGCACATGAACCTCTTCAAGGACGTCAGCCTCACCTACACCGCCGGCATCCCCGACTACGAGCTGGCAGGGCAAATCGACGCCCTGGAGGAGTACGACAGCGGCGACACCTGGTACGCCCACCTCTCCATGTCCTTCCGGCTGGTGCGCTTCGACGACCGGCAGGTCATCTTCACGTGGCGCTTCGACGAGAAGAAGGAGGTCTTCACCAAGGACCCCCGTCCACGTGGTGCGCGGGCTGTCCGAGCTTTTGGACAAGCAGATGCAGCTCATGATGCCCGCCATTGACCAGGCCATGCAGGCCGAGATGGCCGCCGCCGAGGCCCGAAAGGCCAAGTGATGAAACGGCTTTGGCTGACAGCCCTGGTGGCGCTGGTGTTGGGGGTGGGGCCCGGGGAGACCTGGGCGGCCCCCCCGGCCCCCGCAGCCCCCTCTGCCCACGGTGCCAAAGCAGTTGAGGCCCCGGGCGGGGCGGGGATGGGCGCCTACTCCTGGCCCGCGGCGCTGCCCGAGACCCAGTTGGACATGGACCCCACCATGGTGCCCGTGGGGCGGGGCGCCATCTTCGTGCCCACCATGAGCAACCCGGAACTGGAGCCTCCGTTTCGGGTGTATGTGGACGACCAGTACATCGGCAACAGTCGCTGCGGGACGCGCTTCATCGTGCCCGCGGGGGACTACGTGGTGGAGCTGGGGTCGGGGGCCTCGACGGACCGCATCCGGCGGCAGGTCCACGTGGCGGAGGGGCGCACGGCGCTGGTGCCCGCGGACTGGTCGGGCTTGCAGATTCGCGTGGTGGACGAGAACGGCATCCCCCACCGAGGCGTGTATGAACTGATCGCCATGCCCCAGGCCAACAACCTGGGCATCGGGTACGGCGCCAACATTGAGCGCGGCGAGGTGGTGCGCAACTGGATTCTGGAGCCGGGCACGTACCTGATCATCAAGGTGGGTGACACGTTCCAGGCGCGCACCAACTTCTTCACGGTGCGGCTGGTGCCGGGGACCTTCGACACCATCAATCTGGTGATGAACCGCGATACGGGGGACTTCCTGGGGGCCGGGCAGGTGTTCGGCGGAGGCGGGCGGCTGGCGGGCATCAAGGACCTGCAGTTGACGGCGACGCTGGGCGGCGGACTGGACTTCTCGCGGCAGACCAACGTGGTGGGGACCTCGGACAACACGCTGTTCACGCCGTCGCTGTACGCGGACGCGGTGGGGCAGTGGCTGCCGGGGCGGAACTTGGTGTACGGGCAGTTCACGCTGGACGAGGTGTTCACCCAGCGGGACGGCAAGCGGCTGGAGAAGACGGCCGACGACGTGCAGTTGTACCTGCTGTACTCGTACAAGGTGACCAAGCGCATGGGGCCTTACGTGCGGGCGGGCATCAGGACGACGCTGTTCCCGGGGTACGTGTATTTTTCGAAGAAGCAGACGGTGGTGGAGGTGGACCAGTCGGGGAACGTGCTGCACACCTGGAAGCACCGGGACCGGTTCCAGACCAGCGACCCCTTCTTCCCCATGACCCTCCTGGGGGGCGTGGGCCTGCGTATGGACACGCCGCCCTCCACGGGGTTCAACGCCTGGGCGCTGCTGGGCATGGGGGGGCGCAAGAAGCTGGCGGGGGGCACGCTGACCTCGGCGTCGTCGCCTGACGGTTGGGTGGGGCGCGTCAGTCCCACGGCCCTGCGGCGGGCCATCGACGAGGACCAGTTCGGGGCCGAGCTCACCATCGTGGCCCAGGGCAGCCTGCTGCGCTTCTTCAACTACACGGCGCAGTTCGAGTACTTCCCGCCCTTCAACAACCTGGACGACCCGGACCTGCGCCTGGACACCAACCTGGGCCTGCGCCTGACGTCCTATGTCAGCCTCAACTACAGCTACCGCATGCTGCGGGACCCCAAGTACAGCGAGTTCCTGCAGCATGATCACCGCGCCACCGTGCGCTTTTCCTACACCTTCTTCTAGGAGCCGGGCCCCATGAGCGACACCTTCACCCCGTCCAAGACGCTGCACGAACGCTGGATGCGGCTGCGCAACTTCCAAAGCAAGGACTTCTGGGCCATGGTCTTCGCGCGGCCCCTGACCATCCTGTGGCTGCTGCCCCTGGCGGACCGCCCCTGGGTGACGCCCGACCGCATCACCTGGGCGGCCAATGTGGTGAAGCTGCTGGGCGCGGCGTCGCTGGTGTTCGGGCCCGACTACTGGTGCTGGGTGGGCGGCATCGTGCTGATCAACCTGGGCCTGGTGCTGGACAACATGGATGGGACGCTGGCGCGGTACCGGGGCTCAAGCTCTTACCTTGGCTACTACCTGGACAAGGCGTCTGACCTGGTGTTCCACGGGTTCATGTTCGGGGCCGTGGGCTACCGCGCCTGGGCCGAGACGGGCGTGCTGCTGGACCTGGTGCTGCCCCTGGCTGCCTTCGCGGGGGCCTGCGCCGCGGGCTACAGCAAGTGGATCGCCACCAAGGTGAAAGGCGACGCCGACCTGCTGGCCGCCCGCCGGGACAACACCCTGGAGGCCCTGGCGGACAAGAAGGCCCAGCAGAACCCCTCCACCCCGCCGCCCCAGCGCAGCTTCACGGATTGGCTGAAGTTCCTGGGCGAGGCCGTCTTCTCAATCTTCAAGATGAACGAGGTGGACATCCCCTTCTTCGCCGCCGTCGCCGTCATCACCGGCCAGTGGTG
>CAIXZC010000060.1 GCA_903923815.1 uncultured Myxococcales bacterium | reverse complement strand
GCTGTCTTGGGTGTGATCGCAGGTCTTGACGGTCGAGGGGTCCACCTGACAGGAGGCAGGCACGACCTGGGTGTTGCATACCAGGGTACCGTTGCACCAGTCCCCGTCCTCGAAGTCCCAGCAGTCGTCGGTCACCTTGCAGCCACACTGATTGGTGCCGCCGGTGCAAAGGCCCTCCTGGCAATACTCGCCGCTGGTGCAGTCGTCCTGGTCGTTGCAGGGGCCGGCCTGGGCGGTGTTGACGCAGCCTTGAAGCTCCACGCAGTCGTCGGCGGTGCAGTCGTTGTGGTCATCGCAGTCAAGGGTGCCAAGGCCCTGTTGACACTGGCCGTCCTGGCAAAAATCGTCCGCGCTGCACGGGTCGCCGTCATCGCAGGGGCCCGTGATGGCGTCATGCAGGCACTCGCCGTCCTCGGGGTCGCAGGAGTCTGCCGTGCAGGGATTGTCGTCGTTGCAGGCGTTGGGCATGCCCACGCACTGGCCCTCCAGGCACACATCCGAGATGGTGCAGGGGCTGCCGTCTTCGCACAGACCTTGACGCGGGGTATTGACGCACCCTGACTGCGCTTTGCAGGCATCCTCGGTGCAGTCATTTGCGTCATCGCAGACGACATCGGTGTACAGGCACTTCTGGGCCAGCAGGTCGCAGGCGTCCAGAGTGCAAGCGTTGCCGTCGTCACAGACGCCCTCGGCCAACTCTTCGTCCACCGCGTCATCACAGTCGTTATCTTTGCCGTCGCATCTTTCGGTGGCGCCCGGGAAGGTCAGGGGATTGGTGTCGTCGCAGTCGGTCCCGCCGCTGGCCTTGGAGGCCACGCCGTCCCGGTCCGTGTCGGTGCCGTCCACACCATCACAGTCCGCGTCAATGGTGTCCCCCACATCGTCCTTGGCCCCGGGGTGGATGGAGGCAATCTTGTCGTTGCAGTCCAGGCAGGCATTGAAGCCGTCGGTGTCCGAATCCGGGGCGTTGTCCGTCTGCCCGTCGCAGTCGTTGTCCAGGCCGTCGCAGATTTCCTCGGCGCCGGGCTTGGCTGCCGGGTTGGTATCGTCGCAGTCCAGGCTGGCCTGGACGCCGTCTTCGTCCAGATCGTCACCAGGGGCAAGGCAGCAGCGAAGGCCCAAAAGACTTTGATCCTGATAGTAATCCGGCTCTTGCAGGCTCTTGCAGGTGGCGGCGCTGCCGTCTTCCACAGTCCCCCCAAACAGCTTTCCCTCTGACGTCCACTCGGCCAGGTTGCCTGCCAGGTCCAGTGCTCCGTCTTCCCCGGCCTTGCAGGAGGGGAAGGCCCCGGCCTTGGCCACCTCAAAGGGCAGCTCGGTGTTGCAGGCTCCACCGCTGTAAACGGTGCCGTAGGGGTAGTTCTGGCCCAAGGGCGAGCAGGCAAAGGAAAGCTCCTCGCCGCTACAAAGGCGCTTGCCCACGGCGGCGCAGCGCTGGGAAGCGGTCTGCAGATCTGCAATGCCGCCCTGGGGCGTCATGCCTTCGGTGTTGGGCCACTCGAAGCGATCCACATAGAAGACCACTCCGCCATCCTCCAGCCTGGCCATGTTGCCCGGGGTCCCGGTGCAGAAGTCCGTGGCGCACAGTGGGTTGGAGAGGCACTGACCGTCCTCGCCACATAGCTGGTAGGGGGTGCAGGGCGGCAGGCAGATCGGTGTGGTGTCGGTGGCGTCCAGGGTGTCGGCGGCGTCGGGGTGGGTAGTGTCGAGGGTGTCGGGGTGGGTAGTGTCCAGGGTGTCGCGGGTGTCTTGGGTAATGGTGTCGGTAATGGCGTCCGCGTCGGTACCAGCGTCGGTGTCGGGGAACAGCTGATCCCCCGGGATGCCGGCGTCCTTCGGCCCGCTACCGGTATCCGTGGCCCCGCAGCCCCCAAAAACCAAGATCAACAGAACGATCGCCGCAACTGCTTTCATTCGGCACCTCCTGACAACCCCGGACGCCTTGGTCGCGTCTCGCCTGGATTTCGCCAAGCCCTGAAGGCAGGCATTCTAGCCGCTACGGGCGTAGGTGCAAAGAGAAATGTTCTTGAAGAGTCTTGTGGACACCTTCGTGCAGTGGGGTTACCATGCCTGCACATTCTTGGGGGGTATCATGACGACAAACGTCGTGTATTTGGACAATCAAGCTTCGACTCCGGTTGATCCAGAAGTTGTTGATGCAATGCTGCCCTACTTCTACCAGCACCCTGCCAATCCCCACTCGGGCGGGCATGTCCCGGGCCAGGAGTCCCGGGCGGCCGTGACCAGTGCCGCCCAAGTCCTGGCCGGGGCTCTTGGGGCAAGCCCCGAGGAGTTCGTTTTTACCTCGGGGGCCACCGAATCCAACAACTTGGCAATCTTCGGGCTGGCCGCCGGGGCACCGCCTGCGCGCCGGCGGATACTCCTCAGTGCGGTGGAGCACCCCTCCGTCCTGGCCGCCGCCAGGGAGGCCGGCGCCCGATTTGGCCTGGAGGTGGGCGTTGTGCCTGTCAACAGCCAGGGCCTGCTATGCCTCAAGGCCCTTCAATCCACGCTTGCCGAGGATGTCCTGCTGGTGTCGGTGCTGGCGGTGGACAACATCATCGGCACTGTCCAGCCAGTGGCCGAGATCGCGGCGCTGTGTCACCGGGTAGGTGCGCTGGTTCATTCCGACGCCACCCAGGCGCTGCCCGCCCTGGACCTGAACCTGGGCGGCCTTGGCGTGGATCTGCTCAGTCTCTCGGGGCACAAGATCTACGGGCCAAAAGGGATCGGTGCCCTGTTCGTCCGTAAGGGTCTGGAGGGCCGCATCAAGCCATTGATGTTTGGAGGCGGACAACAGCGGGGCCTCCGGCCAGGCACGATCCCCGTGCCGCTGTGCGTGGGACTTGCGAAGGCAGTGACGCGGCTTTCGGGATCTGAGGCCCGCCAAGAGCGCGCCGGAATCGCCGTGCGGCGGGCCGCCTTGGTGGAAGGCCTACAGGCCCTGTCGCCGGAAATCCGACTGGTCGGCGGGCCGTATTCCAGAAGACACCCTGGAAATGCCGCCGTGATGTTTCCGGGCAGGTCCGCCAGAAAATTGATGGAAGCCCTGGCTGCCAGGGTAGCGGTTTCAACCGGGTCGGCTTGCTCGTCGGCGGCCCAGCTTCCCTCCCATGTGTTCACGGCCATCGGGCTTTCCAGGGAAGACGCGGATTCCTGCCTGCGCCTTAGCCTGGGCCGTTTCAATGACGACAACGACATCCAGGCCACCTTGGCGGCGTTCAGGGAAGCCCTGTCACCGTGATCCCAAGGTCGCGCTGCCTGCAACAAAGCCCCCGATAGGACGTTTAGAATCCTCTTTATCACCCTCCCGTCCTGGCATACAATGCGCCGTCAAATTCAGGGGTTCCCCGGAGCCCCAACCGCAATATCGAGGTGCACTCATGAGTCTCGTCGGTCGGCTGGGTCTGTTTGGGTTGCTGCTTTTCGCGTGGGCTTGTGGCTCGGGTTCAGGGTCTGGTGATGCCGTCGGAGGCGACGCCACGCCAAGCGAGTACTGCGTCATGATGGACGGGTACTCCGTGACCACCGTGCCGCCCGCCGGGCTGCGGGTCAACTTCCGCCTGCTGGGCTGCGACCGCCAGCCGGTTCCCCGCATCCCCTCCGACGCCCTCACCGTCCTGAACGACGAGACGGGCAAGCCCTTTGGCACCCCGGACAGCCCCGGACAGGTCTCGGCCCTGGGCAACCTGCCGGACCTGAAGGTCTACTCTCTGTTGGTGCTGGACCTCTCCACCCAGGTGGTCGCCGGCGCCGCCAGGGACAGGATCATCACGGCCGCCCAGGACTACCTGGTGTCGGTGTTCGACGGGGCCTTTGGCGCCGACAAGGTGTTTGTGGGAATCATGGCCTTCGGGTCTCCCAGCAACACCGGCATCATCCAGGACTTCACCAACGACGCGGCGTTGCTGGACCAGAAGCTGGAGTCCCTGCGCAGCGCCGACGGGCTGGGCAGCCGGGATCTGTATGGCTCGGTCAAGAAGGCCATCACCCACACCCTGGCAGCGGCCCAGGGCCAGGGCACCACGGAGTCCTCCCTGGTGGTCTTCGCCGGGGGCACCCACGAGGTGGGGGCCGAGCAGGACATGCGCGCCGAATTCCTGACCGCCAAGGCGGACGCCGAAGACACCCTGCACTTCACCATCTTCGCCCTGGGGCTGGTGCCGCAGGCCAAGGAGGCCACCATCGGAGAGCTGGCCACGCTGCCGGACTATGCCAGCTTCGTTGGCGAGGACGGCGACCCGGGCACCCGCATCGGCACCGTGGTGTCCCAGCAGCGGGCGCTGAACAACAGCTATTACAGCCTGGCCATCTGCACCCCGGTGGTCTACGGCGACCCCACCATGACCTTCCAGATTGAGGCCTTCGGGTCCCACCTGGCGCCCAAGCTGCATTACGACCCCGCGGGGCTGAACGGCGACCTCAGTGCCTGCGATGCCGCCGCGCTGCTAAAGCCCTGCCTGGGGCTCCAATGCGGGCCCTCCCCCGTGGACGGCGTGGACTGCGGCTCCTGCACCGGCGGCCGAACCTGCAGCGACCAGGGCCAGTGCCTCGGCGAATGCAGCCCGGACTGCAACGGCAAGGAATGCGGCGGCGACGGCTGCGACGGCACCTGTGGGACGTGCAGCAACGGTAAGACCTGCAATGCCAGCGGGCTGTGCGTCTCCGGCGGCTGCACGCCCGACTGTGACGGCAAACAGTGCGGCAGCGATGGCTGCACCGGCAACTGCGGTACGTGCAGCAACGGCAAGACCTGCAATGCCAGCGGGCTGTGCGTGACCAGCGGCTGCACGAAGAACTGCGACTGGAAGCAGTGCGGCGACGACGGCTGCGGCGGAACCTGCGGCACGTGCCCCTCCTACGCCACCTGCAACCCCAACGACGTCTGCGTCCTGAGCGCCTATGACCAGGAGTGCCGCGAGATGGCCGTGTGCATGGACATGTATTGCGGCCTTTCTTACAGCGGCAACTACATGGAGTGCTCCATGGAGTGCTGGACCGACCAGTCCTCAGACAACATCAACATGTACTGGCGGATGGAGAACTGCATGGTCAACAGCGGCACCGAAGGGTGCCTGGGGGACCAGATGTGCGTGATGGACAAGGTGATC
>CAIXZC010000059.1 GCA_903923815.1 uncultured Myxococcales bacterium | reverse complement strand
GGCGCTTAGGCGCGCTTCCACTTCTTCTTGGCGTTGCGAATGAAGATGACGGCGTTGCGGTGCCCCGGCACGGCGCCGTGGATGAGCAGCAGGTTGTTCTCCAGGTCCACGCGGACGATCTTCAGGTTCTCCACGGTCAGGGGCTTGTTGCCCATGTGACCGGGCATCTTCTTGCCCTTGAAGACCTTGGCGGGGAAGCTGTTGGAGCCCACCGAACCACCGTGGCGGAAGTACTCGGCCACACCGTGGCTGTCGTGGCCGCCGGAGAAGTTGTGGCGCTTCATGACGCCGGCAAAACCCTTGCCCTTGCCCTTGGCGGAGATGCTGACGTAGTCACCGACCTCGAACACGTCGGCGTTCAGCACGGCGCCCACTTCAAAGTCGCCCAGCTGGTCTTCGTTGATGCGCAGCTCGCGGATGTGGCGCATGGGGGACAGGTTCAGCTTCTTGAACTCGCCAATCTGGGGCTTGATGGCCAGCTTCTCGCGCATGACGTCAAACCCAAGGCGGATGGCGGCGTAGCCGTCCTTGCCCGCTTCAGACTTCTTGCCGATGACGGTATTGGGGCCGGCCTGCACCACGGTGACGGGGACCACGTTGCCGCGCTCGTCGAACACCTGGGTCATGCCGATCTTCTTGCCGAGGATGCCTCTAACTTTGCGCTTCTCGCCCATTGTCGTTCTCCATTCTTGGTAGAGGTCCGCGTCGCCACACCCGGGCGGCGCGTACAATACACGGTGGCGGGCTTTTACCAGTCAAAGCCTTGCAAGTCAAACGAAAACAGGTGGTTGGGCGCTTCAGTCAATCAGCTCAGCGCCAGCACCAGAATCCCCCCGAAACCCAGCACCACCGCCAGGATCTTCCTTGGGGGCATGGTCTCCTTGAGGAACAGCACGGCCAGCAAAGGTATGAACAGGGTGCTGGACTGGTTCAGCACGCTGGCGATCGAGGTGTCCGTGTACTTCATCCCCGCGATCCACAGCGTCATGCCCAGGTAGGTGGCCATGAAGGAGGCCGGCACCATGGGCCGCCAGTGGGGCCCCGGGGTGAAGGCCCGCCGGTAGCCCGCCCGGATCTTGGGCCACAGCCCCAGCAGCCCCAGGAACACCAGCGCCCCGGACAGCCGCATGACCACCGCCCACCACACGTTGCTGTGGTTCAGCACGGGCTTGGCCACCACGATGCCCACGGCCATGCCCACCATGGACAGGATGCCCGCCGCGGTGCCCCGCCAGCACACCTTGCCCCCCGCCGCCGGGCAGCCCCCCCCGGCCCCCCCTTCAGCCCGCGCAGTCACCAGGATGCCCGCCGTCATCAGCCCCATGGCCACCAGCAGCACGGGCCCCAGGTCCTCCCCCAGGTAGAAGAACGCGCACAGCGCCACCAGGGGGCAGTACAGGCACTCCACCACCGCGATGGACCCCGCGCCGATGCGATTGAGGGACCACAGGAACAGCGTGTCCGACAGGCCAATGCCCAGCATCCCGGACCCGAACAGGATCCAGAAGTCGGCCACGGTGTTCTCGGGGGGGACGAAGGGGATCTGGAGGACCAGCATGGTGACCAGGAACAGCACCGTTCCGAAGACGTTCTTGAACAGGTTGAGGGCCAGGGGCGGCACGCTGTGACCGCTGCGGCGGAAGAGGATCACCGCCACCCCCCAGCACAATGCACACAGCAGGGAGAAGACCTCCCCTTGTCCCAGACCGCCGCTCATGGGCCGGGGCAATACCACGAAGGTGGGGGCCTCACAAGAGAAATGGCGGCCGCGTCCCTTCGGTATTAGAATCCTGCGCCAGGTGGGGGCCCCGGGGGTCCCAGGGAGGCAGACCATGGGCAAGCAGCGCAAGGGCAACAAGGCCGCGCCCCTCAGCGGGGGGCTCCTGCGGCGCATGAGGCAGGGGGCCAAGAAGGCCACCGGCCAGGGGGACCAGGGCTCCAAGAAGCTCAGCTTCTGGGACATCCTCTTTTGGATTGTGGCGGGCGGGGCCGTGCTGGCGCTGCTCTATCGGCGCTTCTCCTAGGGCTTGGGGGTGGACGTGGCCAGGGTCAATGTCTTGGTGTTGATGGGCGGCAAGAGCGGCGAGCACAGCGTGTCCCTGCGCTCCGGCCGGGGGGTCTACCTGGCCCTGGACCGGGCTCGCTACAACCCCATCCCGGTGATCATCGGCGAGGACGGCCTGTGGCTGCTGCCCCCCGCGGACGACTGCCCCCTGGAGCCGGACCAAAGCTGGCGGCGCTGCAACCTGGCCGAAGGGCTGGCCTTCCTGCAGGCCAAGGCGGGGCTGGTGTTTCCAGTGATGCACGGCGCCAACGGCGAGGACGGCACCATGCAGGGCATGCTGCAGCTTGCGGGGCTACCCTTCGTGGGGTCGGACTGCGGGGCCTCGGCCCTGGCCATGAACAAGCCCCGGACCAAGGACGTCTACCGCTGCGCCGGACTGGCCACGCCCCCCGGCGTGTGGTTCACCAGCGCGGACTGGCGCTGCGACTCCTTTCGGATCCTGCAGGACATCACGGCCCTGGGCATCCCCTGCGTGGTCAAGACCTGCCGCTCGGGGTCCAGCGTGGGGGTCAGCATCGTGCGGGAGGCCTCCGCCCTGTTGACCATCATTGAAGAGCTGCTGCCCCTCTCGGGGGACCTGCTGGTGGAGGGCTTCGTCAAGGGCCGGGAGTTCACCTGCGGCGTCATCGAGGACCCGCGGGATGGCCTGGCGCCTCGGGCCCTGCCCATCGTGGAGATCCGCCCCCGGGTGTCCTCCTGGTTCGACTTCAAGGCCAAGTATCAGGCGGATGGCTCGGACGAGCTGTGCCCCGCCCCCATCCCCCCTGCCCTGGCCCAGCGCTTCCAGGAGGCGGGCCTGGCGGCCCACAAGTTCCTGGGCTGTCGGGGCATGAGCCGGACCGACATTATTTGGAACGAGGCGGAGGATCGGGTGGAGGTCATCGAAACCAACACCATCCCGGGCTTCACCGAGGCCTCCCTGCTGCCCAAGGCGGCGGCGGCGGCGGGTCTGGACTACGCCGCGCTGGTGAACCTGCTGGTGGCGGCGGCCCTCAAGTACGGCAGCGGGTCTGCCGCCGAAGCATGAACAGCTCGGTCTCCCGGGCCACACACAAAGAGAACAAAAAGATGGCGGCGACGCTGTAGGTCCACACCAGGATGAGGGCGAAGCTGGTGAGGGAGCCGTAGGCCGTGGAGAGGGCGGCCAACTGGTGCAGGTACAGGCCCATGACGGCGGCCCCCACCTCCCAGCCCAGCCAGAACACCAGGGCCCCCGGCAGCAACCAGCGGAAGGCCAGGTTCTTCCCCACCGCCAGCCGCCCCAGCACCAGGAACACCAGCATCACGGGCAGGCCAAAGAACAGGAACCCAGGGACGCCACTGGAGGGGATGCGGGGGAGCTCCAGCCCATAGGGCTCCAGCAGGCCGAAGGCCACGCGCCCCAGCAGAAACAGGAAGAGCAGCAGCACGGAGCCCCCGCCGGCCAGCAGGATGGCCGCCAGGCGGATGCCCCTGAAGGGACGGGTGGGAGGCAGGTCCAGGGCCCCCGAGGCGGCCACGGACAGGGCCTTGAAGAAGGGCCCCGCGGCGAACAGCATGGCCACCGCACCCACGGGGCCCGCGCCGGCGGGGGTCTCCAACAGGTTGTGCAGGAAGCCCTCCACCTCGGTGGCGCTGAAGGGGAAGGCCTGGCCGGCGGCCAGAACAATGGCCTGACGCAGGCGGTCCAAGGTGGCCTCGTCGGCCAGCACGAAGGAGGCCACCTGGGCGGCCGTCCACAGCAGCAGGGAGATGGCGGGGACGGCGGCCAGCATGAAGAAGAAGGCCAGGGCGGCGGCCTCCTTGAGCAGGGCCTTGTTGAGAAACCGGCACACGGCGGCACCGGGGATGGAGTCATGAAGCAGCAGCAGGACGGGGGGCATTCTCACGGCATCATCCTCCCGAGGGTGGACTGGAGCACGTTGCACAGCGTGTGGAACAGGGCGGGGCCGCCCAGGGACTGCCCCCGCTCGCGCAGCCAGCCGAACAGCAGGGACGGAAAGAACACCAGCAGGCGCTCGGGGGAGGGGAAGGCCAGCAGGTGCCCCAGGGCGAACAGCAGGGAGGTGAGCGCCAGGGCGGGCCAGCAGGTAATGCCCAGGAAGGAGGGCCCGTTGGGCAGCAGGCGCTTGAGGTGCTGCTGCAGGAAGCCGCGGTAGAAGAACTCCTCGGGGAAGGCCACCAGCAGGAACTGGGACGCCAGCTCCCACAGTAGCCAGGAGGGTTCGGGCAGGGGCCCCAGATCCATCGGAGAGACCCCGGCCAAGCCCAGGGTCGCGGCGGAGAAGGGGGGAAATACCACCAAGGCCAGCAGGAGGGCCAGGCCCACCGATCGGATCCGGGCTTGACGGGACGGTGGGGTCAGCGCCAGGGGGCCGGTCCAGCGCAGCAGCCAGAGGGGCGAGTACAGGAACACCAGCGCCACCATGAAGGACTGGTAGGAGGCAAGGGCCGGGACCGCAGCCCCAAGCCGGATAGCCAGGAAGCACGCCGCCATCACCAGAAGATAGCCCAGAAGCAGGCGCGGCAGTGGTTTTCCGATGGCCATGAACCCTTCCTTGCCAGGCCCAAAAGAGGCCCCCGAACTGATTGACCTTCAGGGGCTGTCATGCTATCTAGCGCTGATAACATATGTGTCCCCCGGCTTGCAACCGCCGAGCACATACAGGAGGTCGATCGATGAAGCGAGCTTCGATTTGGAACGGGGCCGGCTGCCTTGCGGCTGTGTTTGTTGCTGCCCTGCTCCTGCCCTCTCCGGCCCTTTCCCAGGAAAGCAGCCTCCCGAGAATGTACTCCTTCCCGCTCATCAAGGGCGAGGGCGTCAAGGACGCCGCCTTCAGCCGCATCCTGCGCGACTACCGGAACGTGTTCCGCATGAGCCTGCGGTTCAAGGTCCTGGAGGACAAGGATCTGGAGAAGCAGCTTGCCGACCAGGAAGCCGCTGACAACCGCAAGGAGAAGGCCAAGGGAGCCCCCTGGCTGGAGACCGCCAACGGTCAGCTCTGGCAGGGCATGGAGTTGCTGGAGAAGGGCGACCCCAAGAAGGCCATCGAGGTGCTGGACAAGGCCAAGAAGACCTACGAAGAGCACTACACCGAACTGCAGGACTACGAGAAGCTGGTGGACGCCACCTTGCAGCTTGCCATCGCCTTCTTCCAGGCGGGCTTCCGGGACAACGGCGAAGAGCTCCTTAAAGATGTAGTGGTCTGGCGCCCCAACCTGGTGGTGGACAAGAAGAAGTACCCCCAGGAGTTCACCGACGCCCTGGACAAGCTCAAGGAGCTGTCCGTCAAGAAGGCCACCGGCGTGCTGCGCGTTGAGGTCAGCCCCTCGGAAGGCGCCAAGGTCTTCGTGGACGGCATCCTCAAGGGCACCCTGGAGGGCGACGCCAAGGGCGTGGACATCGAGGGCCTCATCCGTGGCAAGCACTTCATCCAGGTCTTCAAGGATGGCCACAGCCCCTGGGGCATGACCTCCGGCGTCCCCGGTCAGGGCCGCACCAAGAAGCTGGTGGCCAATCTGGTCCAGGAGGAGAAGAAGGCCGGCGTGGGCATGGCCGACATCGAGAAGCTGGGCTTCCAGGTCTACGAGCTGGCCCAGAAGGGCGACTACGGTCGGGACTTCAACAAGCTGGCCTCGGACTTCTGCACCAAGGCCCAGGTCCCCTACCTGTTGTTCGGGTTCGTGTCCTGGGAGGACAAGGGCACCAAGCTGACCCTGTTCCTGTTCAAGTCCGAGTGGCAGGCCACCGCTGAGATCGAGCCCGTGTCCTTCTCTGGCGACCTGGCGAACCTGTCCGTGTACCTGCTTTACCTTGAGGCCAACCTGGACTCGGGGCTGACCCAGTTCCCCAAGGACCGCGTGGTCCGGGACATCCCCGCGGTGTACAAGATCAAGCCCCCCGCCGAGGAGCCCCCGCCGGCGGCCGCACCCGCAATGGCCGTGGGTGTGGGCATGGGCATGCAGCCCGGGCCCCAGGCCCCCGCCCCCAGCCCCGCACCTCAGGTGGCCACCAACGCCGCCCCTGTGGTGGCTGCGCCCACCCCGGCCCCCGCTCCCACCCCGGCCCCCGCGCCGGCCCCGACGCCTGCCCCCGCGGCCCCCGTGGCCCAGGGCGCGCCGGTCATCCAGCCCACCCCCGGGCCCACCCAGCCCATGGCTCAGCCCGTGGCCCAGGGCCGCAATGAGCCCCCCGTCATCCAGCCCACGCCCAGCCCCGAGCAGACCACCCCGGTGCCCGTGGTTGTGGCCACGCCCACGCCGGCTCCGGCCCCCGTGGTGCAGCCCACGCCGGCCCCCGCCCAGGCCCAGCCCCAGGTGGTGGTGCCCGTGACCCCGCCGGCCCCCCAGCCCCAGGTGGCGCAGCCCGCGCCCCAGGCCTATCCTCAGCAGGCGTACCCGCAGCAGCAGGCCTATCCCCAGCAGCAGCCCTACGCCCAGCCCCAGCCCCAACCCCAACAGCCCCGGGAGGACTACGGCGAGCTCTCCTCCATCTTCGCCCCCGAGCAGCCCCCCGTGGCCCCCGCGCCGGTGTATCCCGCGGGCGCCTACGGCCAGCCCTATGGCCAACCCTATGGCCAGCAGTATCCGGCGGCCCAGCCCTACGGCACCTATGGCCAGCCCTACGGCCAGCAGCCTCAACCCTACGGCCAGCAGCAGCAGCCCTACGGCGCCTACGGCCAACCCTATGGCCAGCAGCCCTATGCCCAGCAGCAGCCCTACGGCCAGCAGCAGCAGTACCCCCCCGCGGTGGTGGTGGCGCCCCAGCCCTATGGCCAGCAGCCCTACGGCCAGCAGCAGCAGCCCTATGGCCAGCAGCAGCAGCCCTACGCGCCGGCGGTGGTGGCCACTCCCTATGGCCAGCAGCCCTACGCCCAGCCCCAGCAGCAGTACCAGCCGGCCACCCAGCCCTACGCCCAGCCTGCGGTCCAGCCCCAGCAGCAGTATCAGCCGACCACCCAGCCCTACACCCAGCCCAAGCCCCCCGCCGCCACCAAGCCCGCCGGCCCCCAGAAGGAGCTGACCAAGCAGTGGTGGTTCTGGACCGCCGTGGGAGTGGGCACCGTGGCCGTGGTCGCGGGCGGCTACTTCCTGATTGACGCCATGACCGCCGAAGACAGCAGCGGTTACTCTGCCACCGTGCGCTGGTAATGAAAGGGGATCACACCATGAAAGCCCTTATCAAGTTCGTCCTTCCCTTTTCCCTCCTGGCCACCGCGGCCTGCGGCTCCTCCGGCTCGGAGAGCCTGGGGCTGAACATCGCCGTCACCTCCCCCAGCATCCAGTACTACCCGGACATCAACCCCTTCCAGGACTGCGATTACGTCACGGTGTGCTCGGTCGTGGGCAGCAAGAAGAGCTGCAAGACCGTGGAACAGGCTGACAAGACCGCCTCGCTGTCGGGCCTCCCCTTCGGCAAGGACGCCGCCGTCAGCATGCAGTGCAAGCCCGCGGTCAACGTGGGCGGCACCTTCGAGCCCGGCGAGGCCGTGTCCTCCGGTGCCACCTGCCCCTCCTCCCTGTCCTCCGGCGACGACGTGGCCGAGAAGACCCTGTTCATGCTGCCCGTGGCCTCCTTTGGCCCCACCGTGGACACCTTCGGCGCCCCCAGCGTCCCCAAGGAGCCTCGCTGGGGCACCGTGGCCATGGTGGTCCCCGCCGTGGATGACGCCCAGATGGTGCCCCCCGACCGCGTCCTGCTCTTCGGTGGCGCCGACTACAAGTCCGGCTGCACCGCCTGGACCACCTCCGACTGCATCGAGTCCCCCTCCAAGAAGGTGGACGTCTACAACCCCAACGATGGCACCTTCGACTACCTTGGCGAGGGCTCTGCCCAGCGCATGGTTGAGGCCCGTGCCTTCGCCGCTGGCGTCACCCTCCCCGACGGCCGCATCGCCATCTTCGGTGGCATAGGGGACTCCGGGGACTCCCTGAACTCCGTGGAGATCTTCGACCCCGTGACGGGCATCATCTCCAAGGGCCCCAACATGGAGAAGACCCGCGCCTTCCACACCGCCACCCTGGTTGGCAAGGCGGATGGCGGCTACGTGCTGCTGGTGGGCGGCAAGGGCACCGGTATGAAAAGCTGGGAGATCTGGAACCCCGCCGAGGGCGTCAAGGGACTGGCCAACCTGAACGCCGGTCGCTACCGCCACACCGCCACCCTGATCAGCGGCGTCAGCGGCACCCGGGACATGGTCATCCTGGCTGGCGGCGAGGACGGGCAGAAGGTCCTGGACACCTACGAGGTGTTCGACCTGGACCTCAAGACCCCCAACCTGGATGCCAAGCTCTACCCCATGTGCACCAACGACACCACCAGCTCGGCGGCCCTGCCCAAGACCATGCACGCCGCCGTGTTTGTCCCCGGTCATGGCCTGCTGTACTTCGTGGGCGGCTTTGACAACATCAACCACACCAACCCCACCACCTCCATCTGCGCCCTCACGGTGGACGGCGAGTCCTTCAACCTCCAGGCCCAGAAGAAGCTGAAGCTCGGGGTCTCCCGGGCCGCCCTCACCGCCACCCTGCTGCCCAAGAACGTGGTGCTGTACGCCGGTGGCGTGACGCGCAGCAACGCGGGCACCCTGGCCAACTCCAACACCTTCGAGGTGATGTTCGAGTACCTCAGCGAGGACAACAAGGTCATGATCGATCTCAGCAGCCCCGCCGCCATGTTGGAGGGCCGCCTGGACCACAGCGCCGTGACCACCTGCGACGGCCGCGCCCTCATCGTGGGCGGCATCCAGTATGTGGGCAATCAGCTTGGTGCCCTGGAGACCTCCGAACTGTTCAACCCCCAGCCCTGATATCCTCCCCGACCCACGGTGGGAGTCCCCATGATCCTGTGCCTTCGTAACGCCGCCCTGATGCCGGCCCTGCTGGCCCTGCTGCTGTGCGCTCACCCAGGTCAGGCCCAACCTCGCCCACAGGGTGCCCCGGCCCTCGGTGGTCCCGACGCCCTGCTGGACCCCCTGGCCCAGGGGATGGCCAAGACCATCCTACCCCTCCTGCCCGCCTCCACGCTGACCATGCCCCAGGCCGAGGCCATCGCGGCGCTGCTGCCCTTTGTGGCCTGCGCCGATGCCACCAGCCTGGAGCCCCTGCTGGACGTCCTCCAGGACCTCCAACCACACAGCCCACGGGGCGCCCTGCTGCTGGCCTTTGCGCTGCCCCCGGACCTGCGCCTGGCACATCTGGCGCGGGGCGGGCACCGGCTCTTCCGGGCCTCCCCCGAGGCCGGCCACCGCCTCCTCACGCTGCTCCTCCAGGAGGGCCTCACCACCGCCCAGCAGGAGGCCCTGCTGCCGCCCATCGCCGCGGCCCTCTCCGCCACCGACCGCAAGGCCGCCGAGGCCGTCTTGGACCACATCTCCAACCCCGCCTCCAAGGCCCGCGCCCTCTTCTCCACGGCCCTCCTCAGCGCCGCCCACTCGGGGGACCTGCCCGAATGGTGGGCTGCCCACATCCAGGACTCTCGCCTCGCCGCGCTGGCCGCCACCGAGGGCCTGCTGCGGGCCGTCCGCCTGGGCACCCTGGATAACGAGGACGCCGAGCGCCGCCTCGCCCTTCAAAAGGACAAGCCCCGGGGTTACGCCGCCATCCCCCGCCTCTATGCCTTCCCTGGGGCCTCCGGCGGTTCCCTTGAGGCGCGGGCCAACCGCCTCCCCCAGGGCCCCTTCCGCCAGCGCGCCCAACTCCTGGCGGCCCTGGGCAACCGAAGCCTCGACGGCCGCCTTGCCGTTCCCCCCAAGGCGGCCCTGGACAGCCCCTGGAAGGAGCTCTTGAATCTCTGGCTGGCCCTGCCGCCCACCCACGCCCCAGCCCCCAACGCCGGTGCCCCCCAGGAATCCACCAAACCCTGGGACGCGGACTGGGAGCTGTTCTCCGGGGCCCTGCGCCTGCTGGACAGCTACCCCCGCTCCGCCCGGGATGGCTGCGAGGGCATCGGCGACGAGACCCTGCGGGACGAGTGCCGCTTCCGGGTCTTCCTGCACACCCTGGAGCGGGACCCCCCGCGGCGCCCGTGGGCGACTGGTGGAAATCGTGGATTCGGGCCTGCGCCTGCGGGCTGCGCTGCTGGTGGCCCTGGCCCTGAAGGAGGGCTCCCCCGCCACGGCCCTCGCGCCCCTTGCGCCCCTCTTTTCCCGGGCCGGTGCCCTGGAAGCCCAGGAGGCCTCCCTCCAGGTCCTCGACCGTGGCGCCGACCCCGCCCTGGCCTACTACCTGCTGGAGCGACAGGTCACCAACCCCTCCCTGCGCTGCCGCGCCCTCTGGCGTCTTGGGGCCGCCGCCACGGGTCTGGAGGAGGTCCTACCCAGCCAATGCACCGAGCGTTTCTGCCTGGCCGCCGGCGCCCTGGCCGCCGCCCTCAAACCCTGATCCAGCCCCCAATCCCCCCCCGCCCCCCGCATATCTGGCTTGTTTTTTTTCCTTCGCGGGGATAGGAAAGGGGCCGGTTTGGGGTTTTTTTTGATGGCCCCCAGGAAAGGAGTCCTCCATTGGCAGGCATCAGCAAAGGCGTGATTGTTGCAGCCGGCCTCGGCGCTCGTCTTCAACAACTGGGAAATGGCAACGAAGAGATCATCAAGCCCCTCCAGCCCATCGGGGGCAAGCCCCTGCTCCAGTATGTGATCCAGGGCGCCGCCGCCGCGGGCCTCAAGGAGATCATCATCGTGACGGGCTTTGGCGCCGCCTCCGTGGACGCCTGGCTGGCCAAGACCCAGCTCCCCGTCAAGGTCCGCACGGTCTTCAACAAGGACTACCGCCTCTCCAACGGCATCTCCCTGCTCAAGGGCGGTGAGGCCGCCGGCGAGGACTTTGTCCTGCTCATGTCGGACCACCTGTTCCAGCCCGCCATCCTGCGGGACATGTTGACCCGCCCCCTGGGGGAAGACCTGGCCCGGCTGGCGGTGGACCAGAAGATTGACGCCGTCTTTGACCTGGACGACGCCACCAAGGTGCAGCTCTACGGGGACCGCATCGTCTCCATCGGCAAGGGCCTGGAGGAATACAACGCCGTGGACTGCGGCATCTTCCAGATCTCCCAAAGGCTTATTCGACTCATGGCTGGCATCGTGGAGGAGGAGGGCGACCAGCATCTCCCGGGGAATGGACATCGCCATCTCCCACAAGGCCATGGGTTATCACGACATCGGACGGCTGCTCTGGCAGGACGTGGACACCATTGAGATGTTCCACAAGGCTGAACAGATGCTGAAGACCGGCCTGTTCAATTGACAAAGGACGAGGTGAAAGAAATGCAGCAGAAGAAGGTGACCATTGCTCCGGCCAAGGGGAAACTGGGCGTTGTGATTCCAGGCATGGGTGCCATCACCACGACCTTCATCGCGGGCCTGGAGTCCATCCTGCGGGGCTACTGCGCCCCCATCGGCTCCATCACCCAGATGGGCCACATCCGCCTGGGCCGCCGGGACACCGGCAGCAACCCCCTCATCAAGGACTTCCTGCCCCTGGCCAACATCAAGGATCTGGTCATCGGTGGCTGGGACATCTTCCCCGAGAACATGTACGACGCGGCCATGAACGCCAAGGTCCTGCGCAAGGATCAGCTTGATCCGGTCAAGGACAAGCTGGAGTCCATCACGCCCATGAAGGCCGTCTTCGACAACCGCTACGTGAAGAACATCAGCGGCCCCAACGTCAAGACCGAGAAGACCCTGTGGGACAAGTCCCAGGCCCTCAAGGATGACATCCTGAGGTTCAAGCAGGAGAACGGCTGCGACCGCATCGTCATGATCTGGATCGCCTCCACCGAGGCCTGGCACGAGGCCAGCGAAGTCCATCAGTCCCTGGAGGCCTTCGAAGAGGGTCTGCGCGGCAACAACCCCTCCATCGCCCCCAGCCAGGTCTACGCCTACACGGCCCTGTCCCTGGGTATCCCCTACATCAACGGCGCCCCCCACATGAGCACCGACTGCCCGGCCCTCATGGAGCTGGCCGAGCGCAACTCCGTGGCCGTCGCCGGCAAGGACTTCAAGACCGGCCAGACCCTCATGAAGACCATCATCGCCCCCGGCCTCAAGGCCCGCATGCTGGGCGTCGCCGGCTGGTTCTCCACCAACATCCTGGGCAACCGCGATGGCGAGGTGCTGGACGATCCCGAGTCCTTCAAGTCCAAGGAAGTGTCAAAGCTGTCCGTGCTGGACACCATCTTCCAGGCCGACCTGTACCCGGAACTCTACAAGAACATGTTCCACAAGGTCCGCATCAACTACTACCCGCCCCGGGGCGACGACAAAGAGGGCTGGGACAACATCGACATCTTCGGCTGGATGAACATGCCCATGCAGATCAAAATAGACTTCCTCTGCAGGGACTCCATCCTGGCCGCGCCGCTGGTGCTGGACCTCATCCTCCTGATGGACCTGGGTCAGCGCGCCGGCATGAAGGGCATCCAGGAGTGGCTGTCCTTCTTCTTCAAGTCCCCCCTGCACGCCCCCGGCCTCTACCCGGAGCACGACCTCTTCATCCAGCTCACCAAGCTGAAGAACACCATGCGCTACCTCATGGGCGAAGAGCTGATCACCCACCTGGGCATCGACTACTACAACTACTTTGACTAGGACCCGCCCATGAGCCTCGACCTCGCCCTGGACCTCCTGAAGACCCCCGGCAGCCGCTTCGCGGTGGTGGGCGCCAGCGCCGACTCCACCAAGTACGGCAACGTGATCTTCCGCTGGTTCCAGCGCCGGAACCTCACGGTCTTCCCCGTGAATCCCCGGGGCGGGCAGGTGGAGGGCGTGGACGTGCGCGCCACCCTGGTGACCTGCCCCGAGTGCATTGACATGGCCGTCTTCGTCACCCCCCCCGAGGCCAGCCTCAAGGTGCTGGCGGGGGTGCCCAAGGGCGCCGTCCGCTGCCTGTGGTTCCAGGAGGGCTCCTACAACCAGGCCGTGCTGGAGGCCGCCCGCGCCGTCTGCGACCACGTGGTCCACGGCAACTGCATCATGGTCGTGGGCAACAGAGTCATCTGACCCCCCACCCAACCCTTGGGGG
>CAIXZC010000058.1 GCA_903923815.1 uncultured Myxococcales bacterium | reverse complement strand
TGCTGCAGGCGCTGGTGCGCGGGCTGGCCTGGGTGATGGTGCGGCTGATGGGCACGTCGGGGGCCGAGTCCCTGGCGGCGGCGGCCAACATCTTCGCGGGGCAGACCGAAGCGCCGCTGTTCATCCGACCCTATCTGGCGGGCATGACGCGGTCCGAGATCCTGGCGCTGATGTCCTCGGGGATGGCCACCGTGTCGGGCAGCCTGCTGGGGGCCTATGTGCTGATGGGGATTGACGCGGGGCACCTGCTGGCGGCGTCGGTGATGTCCGCGCCGGCGGCCCTGGTGTGCGCCAAGCTGCTGCTGCCCGAGCTGGAGACGCCCATGACCCGGGGGCAGGTGCAGGTGGAGATGAAGTCCGAGGCCTGCAACCTGATTGACGCGGCGGCCACGGGGGCGACGGATGGGCTGAAGCTGGCCCTGAACGTGGGGGCCATGCTGATTGCCTTCATTGCGTTGATTGCGGTGGTCAATGGCATCGTGGGGGGCCTGGGGGGGCTGGCGGGGTTCCCGCAGTTGTCCCTGGAGTTCCTGTTCGGGAAGGCCTTCGCGCCGGTGGCGTGGCTGACCGGGGTGCCCTGGGAGGACTGCGGCGAGGTGGGCATCCTGCTGGGCAAGCGCCTGGTGACCAACGAGGTGGTGGCCTACCTGGACATGCAGAAGCTGCTGGACGCGGGGGCCCTGTCGGAGCGGGCCAAGACGTTGGCGACCTATTCTTTGTGCGGCTTTGCCAACTTCAGTTCCATCGCCATCCAGGTGGGGGGCATAGGGGCCCTGGCACCGGAGCGGCGCGGCGACCTGGCGCGGCTGGGGCTGCGGGGGCTGCTGGCGGGCACGGCGGCGTGTCTGATGACGGCCTGCGTGGCGGGCATCGTCCTTTAGAAACAATCCTAAAGCGTCTGAATGGTTGGGCTGACGGGGCGGACCTCCACGGCCTGGGACTGCAGGCCAAGGGTGTAGTTGGCGGGGTCGGGCACGGTGGAGGTGGTCCAGTTGAGGCAGGGCTCGTCCACGTCCAGCCAGTTCTCGGTGGTGACGTTGGCGCCGGAGGTGGCGTAGGTGAGGTCCCCGGTGGTGACGGGGAGGCGCTGGAGCCACAGGCTGTGGTGGGCGTCGCCGGCGGAGGAGTAGGCGGCCATGAGGGCGCCACCCTCGCCGGTGAGGGCCAGGGCGGTGCCCGAGTCGCCGGCCTCGTCGGAGTAGCGTTTCAGCCACAGCAGGCGGCCCACGCTGTCGCTGCGGGCCAGGAAGATGTCGTCAATGCCGGCGGTCCACCAGATGCCGCCCAGCAGGAAGCTGCCGTCGCTTAGCTGGAGAATGCTGTTGGGGATGATGCCCAGGAAGTTGGCTTGGGCGCCGTTGGTCCAGGCCAGGGAGCCGTCCGGTTTGATCTTCAGCAGGATGGCGCGGGGGGCGGTGGAGCGCAGGGCGCCGGTGGCGACGACCTCCAGGTTGGTGGACAGGACGCCGGCGCGGACGGCGAAGTCGTCGTAGCTGTCGCAGCCGGCAAGTTCGCGGGTCCAGCGGGGGTTGCCGTCGAAGTCCAGGTCCAGGAAGAAGGAGGGGGCGGGGCCGTTGCTTTGGAAGTCCACGGCGGGGCCGCCAACGGTGAGGCCGGCGGGGTGGAGGACCAGCATGGTGGGGTACTCGTGGCGGGCGGGGAGGCCCCAGCGCTTGGCCCACAGGACCTGGCCGTCGGGGGAGAGCTTGAGGATGAGGGCGTCCTTGTCGCCGGAGTCCTCGGTGATGAGGGGGGCGGTCAGGTAGAGGTTGCCGTCGGGGCCCAGGGCCGAGGCGGTGAAGCCGTAGGGGGGCTGGTAGGGGACTTGAAGCTTGAGGGACCACAGGACCTGGCCGGCGGGGGAGAGGCGCAGCAGCATGAGGGGGTCGGCCAGGGCCACCAGCAGGCCCGTGTCGGGCAGCTCGACGACTTGCGTGACATCCATGGGGATGGGGAAGGGGCCGTCCACTTCGTAAAGCTCGAAGGCGGAGAGGATGGCGCCGTCGCGGCTGACCTTGAGGAGCTGGCGCAGGCCGTCGCCCGCCAGGACAAAGTGGCCGTCCACCGTGGGCAAGGCCTGCATGAAGCCGTCCGAGCCGCCCACCACGCCCACGGAATCCTGAACCAGTTCGGCCCAGGGGGTGAAGGTGGGGTCCACCAGATCCGTGGCCTCGTCCAGGTCGGGGTCGTGGACGCATTCGCCGCTGGCAAGGCCGTCGCTGGCGATGTCGAAGTCCCGGTTCCAGTTGAAGATGTCGAAGCCCAGGATTTCGATGTCAAAGCCGATGAGGCCGCGCAGGCCGCCGACCAGTCCCCAGCAGGGGCTGGCGTCGGAGTTGGCGTTCAGTTCCAGGAAGCCCGTGACGCCGGCGTAGGGGCCGGCGATGTCGTAGAGGCGCAGGTGGACCTCGGGGCCCACATCGACGCTGACTTGGGCGGACTCGGAGGAGGTGACGGCGGGGGCGGGGAAGTCCAGGTCCGCGTGGGGAGGGATGAACTCGGCGCCGTCTTCCGTGCTGAGGTGGGCGCCAAAGCCCGCCTCGGCGGACTGGCTGACCTGGACCGAGTAGGCACCCCGGGCGCCGCCCTTGATGGTGGCCTTGACCTCCAGCTCGG
>CAIXZC010000057.1 GCA_903923815.1 uncultured Myxococcales bacterium | reverse complement strand
GGGGCCCGAGGCCTTCAAGTACGGGAAGGCCGAGACGGAGAACGCCATCGGCGTCACCAACGGGCTGGCCGTCACCGCCGCCGGTGGGGACCTGCTGACGGTGGAGGCCGCTGTGGTGCCCGCGTCGGATCGCAACGGCGGCGTGCTGCGCATCACCGGGCTCATCCAGAAGGTCATGGAAGAATCGGGCTACGCGGCCCTGACGTACATTCGGGCCAAGGCCGAGTCCCTGGGGATTGACCCCATCATCTTCAAGGAATCAGACATCCACGTGCACATCCCCGAGGGTGCCATCCCCAAGGACGGCCCCTCCGCGGGCATCACCATGGCGACCAGCATGGTCTCAGCGCTGACCCGCATTCCCGTGCGGGCGGACGTGGCCATGACGGGCGAGATCACCTTGCAGGGGCGCGTGCTGCCCATCGGCGGCCTCAAGCAGAAGTTGATCGCGGCCCACCGTGGCGGCATCAAGACGGCGCTGATTCCCGAGGAAAACTCGAAGGATCTGGAGGACGTGCCGGCGGTGGTCAAGAAGCACATGCGCATCGTGCCCGTGGCCCACATGGATCAAGTGCTCAAGGAAGCCCTGGCCTACAAGGGCAAGGATCTGTTCCGCAAGTAGCCCCCGCCCGAAACCCCAAACAACAAGCAGGCGCCTGAGTACTTCCCCTCCCCCGCTGGGTTTGCTATTAGTCACATCTCGATCTACCCCACGCTTTTCCCAGGGGCCGGGCGGGGGTAGCGCCCCGGAGAGCCGGCGGCCGGGGGGATTGTTCCCCCCTCTCCGCCTAGCCCCTTCAAGCGGCACACGCCCCCCAGTCAGACATAACAGACCCGCGCACGTAGCGAAGCGCAGTAAGCGGAGGCGAGCGAAGCGAGCTTTGCTTGAAGAGGCTGCCTCCGAAGCGCCACCCCACGCCCCGGCCCGACAAACGCTGGTGTCGCTTGCCCAGCGCCGAGCGCCATAGGGGTGATGTGATTATGAGCAAGCCCCTTGCGGCCGGGGTTCGGACTGGCAGTGGCAGGGTTTCGGCTAGCTTCTTCTGCGGGCGAAACGGTGGGCAGCCAAGGCGAGGGCCAGCAAGAGCAGCAGGCCGGCGGTGGCGGGTGCGGAGTTGGAGACGGTGCAGCTGCTGGAGGGCTTGTTGTCCTCGGGCTCGGGCTCGGTGTCCTTGATGCAGCGGTTGTAGTACCAGTGGTAACCCGCCGGGCAGAGCTGGCTGACCTCCTCGGTGGGGCCGGTCATGTCTACGTCCGGCGCGGGGGCAGTGTCCTTGGTGTCCTGGCCCACAACGTCCACCGGCGCCGTCACGCAGGTGCCGTCCTCGCAGACCTCGTCATCCTCGCAAGTGCCGCAGGAGCCTCCCTTGCCGTCCGACCCACACTCTCTGTTCAGGCAGGGGTCCGTCGCCTTGGGCACGCAGATGTAGTCCGCGCTGCAGATCTCGTCGTCGTCGCACTTGCCGCAGCTACCCGTGCAGGGCACGCACAGCCCCTGCTTGGGGTCGCAGATGCCGCTGCTGCACTTGCCGTCCGCGTCACAGGCCACGGTGCCCTCGTCCATGCAGCCGTCGGGGCAGGTATTGGGGCCGCACTCCTTGTTCAGGCACATGGGGCTGCATTTCTTCTCGCACTTGAACTCGCTGGTGCAGTTGAAGCCAGTCGTGCAAACCCCGCAGACCCCACCACAGCCGTCGTCGCCGCACTCTTTTCCGGCGCAGGCGGGCGTGCACTTCTCGCAGACATAGACCTCGGGGTCGTCCTCCAGCGAGACGTCGCACATGTAGCCCAGCGGGCAGGAGCCACAGCTACCGCAGGACACACAGACTTTGCTCCAGGCGTTGCACTCTGTGCCGAAGGGGCAATCCGACTGTTTGCTGCACGGCACGGCGCCAATGTCCATGCACCCCGGAGGGCAGGAGTTGGGCCCGCAGGCCATGGTCTCGATGTTCATGGGCGGCAGCAGGCACACGGACTCACACTGTTTGCAGATGCCCTTGTCCTCGTCGCAGATGTCCCCCGGAATACTGCAGAACCCGCACTGACCGCCGCAGCCATCATCGCCGCATTCCTTGGGCGTGAAGCCGTCGCTTTGCAGGCAGCTTGGGGTGCAGATCTCGCAGCGGAACAGCAGCTCGTCGCCGTCGTTGGCGTCCGTGTCGCAGGCCCAACCCACGGGGCACAGGCCACAGGTGCCGCCACAGCCGTCGTTGCCGCATTCTTTGAAGGTGCCGTCGTCCCGCAGACAGTTGGGAGGACAGGGCTTGCACACGTTGACTTCTGGATCCTTCTCGGTCTCCAAATCACACTGGAACCCGTCAGGGCAGCTGCCGCAAGACGGGCAACCATCGGCGGGCGAGCCGCACATGCCGATCTTGTCGCAGGCGCAGCGGATTTCCTCGCACTGGTACTGCTTGTTGCAGCGGAACCCGTCACCGCAGGGCTGGCCACAGAAGCCCTGCCCGGGGCAGCCGTTCCAGCCGCACTGTTTCTCTGCGGCGAAGTCCGGCGGGACGAAGCAGTTGGGCTGGCAGAAGGGGCTGCACGCCCCAAGGCTGTTGCAGAACCAGCCCTCTGCGCAGGTGCCGCAGCTTCCGCCGCAGCCATCGTCCCCACACTGCCGCCCGGCGCAGCTGGCGATGCAGTTGGCCCTACACTGGCCGTCGGTGCAGTAGGGAGCGGCCGCCGTGCAGGTGCCGCAGCTTCCCCCACAGAAGTCCGTGCCGCAGTTACGGTTGTCGCACAGGGGATAGCAGGGGGCCTTGCACTGGCCGCTGAAGCACTCGAGTCCCGGTTCGCAGCTACCGCAGGTGCCGCCGCAGCCGTCGCTGCCACACTGGCGGTTGTTGCAGTCCGGCGGGCAGTAGGGGTGGCAGCGGTTGTCCGCCTCGCAGATGTTCCCCGCGTCACAGAACCCGCAGAAGCCTCCGCAGCCGTCCTGGCCGCATTGTTTGCCCTTGCAGTCGGGCACGCAGTCCAGCTTGACGCAGACGCCGTTGTCGCACTTGCTGTCCTCCAGGCAGATGCCGCAGCTTCCGCCGCAACCATCGCTGCCGCACTGCTTCCCGCTGCACTGAGGCACGCAGGGCTTGTCCACACACAGCCCGTAAAGATTGCAATCCTTGGTGGTGCCGCAGGTGCCGCAGCTTCCGCCGCAGCCGTTGCTGCCACACTGGCGCCCCTTGCAGCTTGGGACGCAGGTCTTGACGCACTGGCCGGACTCGCAGTTGTAGCCCGAGGGGCACACGCCGCAGACGCCGCCGCACCCGTCCGTGCCGCACTGTTTGCCGTCGCAGTCCGCCTGGCAGGGAGTGCAGCCGCCGTCACACTGGGTCACGCAGTACTGGGCGCACAGCAGGTCCCACTTGTCGGTGCAGCAGTAGGGATCGATGTTGCAGACGCAGGCCTGGCAGTCGCAGTCCCGGCAGCCGCCCGTCTGGGAGGGCAGGCAACCATCCGAGCTGCCGCAACCGCCCGCCCCCTTGCACAGGTCCACGCAGTGGCCGTCCCACTTGGTCGTGCAGCAGTAGGGGTCCTGCTTGCAGACGGCCTCCTCGCAGGGGCAGTCGCAGCAGCCGGCGCTTTCGTAGGAAGGCGCGCAGCCCCCCTGGAAGCAGGAGTAGGGATTGGCGCAAGCAGGGTCCGCCGCGGGCTTCTTGCCACAGGTGTAGCTTGAGGTGGCCGCGTTCCAGCCGCAGGCCGGATTCTTGGCGCAGGACAGCTCGCAGAGGACGCCGCCGGCGCACCACTGGGCAGTGGTGGCATCCACGCAGCAGCCCGCCGCAGCCACACCGCCGCAGCCGTCCGCGACCTTGGTGCCAAGGCCGCAGGGGTTGGTGGCAGCCCAGGCATTGCTTGAAAGAAGAACCAGCATCAGCGCAAGGGTACGAAGAAACATCGCGCGTTCTCCCTGTAATCCCGGCCGGTAAAAGCCGTGTCCAGTATCTTGGGTTCCACGCGCTTTATCAACGAAAAAAACCGGCACTTCTGCGGGCCTGCGGTGTTATTCACTCAGGTGGTCGGCGACGGTTGAATTGGCGCCGTCCTGGGACTATCCTTGCCGCGCCATTTTTGGGAAAGGCGGTGACAGATGTTGGTTGAGAGACTTTCCAGGGTTGCGGACCTGGGCGCCGAGTGGGTGCTGTGGCTGTTGCTGGCGCTGTCCGTGGTGTCGGTCTCCGTGATGTTTGAGCGCGGTCTCTACTTCTGGCGGAGGCGCAAAGCCCTGCAGCGGGTGGCCTGCGCGTTCTCCGAGTTCCAGCACAGCAGGGACCTGGCCGCGTTCGAGACGGCCATCTGCGACAGCAAGGACAAAGAAATCGAGCTGCGCTCGTTGCGCAAGATGCTGCGCATCTGGAAGGAGAAGGGCCGCGTCCCCGAGGGCTTCATCATCGCCATGGGGGCGGACTACATCCAGGAACAGGAGCGTCTGCTGGCCATCCTGGGCACCCTGGGCAACACCTCGCCCTTCGTCGGGCTCTTTGGCACGGTCATCGGCATCATCAAGGCCT
>CAIXZC010000056.1 GCA_903923815.1 uncultured Myxococcales bacterium | reverse complement strand
CGCAGGATGGTGACGAACATGATGCCCAGCACGCCGCCCAGGAACATGACGGCGGCGGACAGCAGGAAGTGCTCGGTGTTGGCGAAGGGCCGCCAGAGGCCCGCGATGAAGAACGCGGGGATGGTGAAGATGGCGCCGGCGGCCACGCTCTCGCCGATGGAGCCGATGGTACGGGCCATGTTCTCTTCCAGGATGGAGCCCTTGAAGAGCCGCAGCACCGCCATGCCGATGACCGCCGCAGGGTAGGTGGCGGCGATGGTCATGCCGGCCTTCAGGCCCAGGTAGGCGTTGGCGGCGCCCAGCACCACCGTCATGATGAGGCCCAGGATGACCGCGCGCAGCGTGAACTCTCGCAGGTCGCGGCCGGGTTTCTGATCGGTACTCATGGCTTCCCCCAAGGATGATCGCGTCTGGGCGCTATTTCCCGACAAGCGGATCCCTTTGTCAAGGAGCCAGTTGACACCCCGGAGGGGCAAAGACTATAATCGCGCCCGTCAATTTGGACGTAACCCGCCTGAGCGGGTCGACTTTGGAAAAACTTTCTTGGAGGTGCTTTCATGAAGAAGCTTGTTTCCCTGCTTTCCGTTCTGGTCATGGGCGTGGCGTTCTCCGGTTGCGACTTCGGCAGCGACGACAACGGCGGCGATGACACCATCGCTGGCCAGGACACCGTCGGCGGCGAGGACACCGCCCAGGACGTGCTGGTGGCCGAAGAGGGCTACACCTACGTGCGCATCATTGACGACCTGGCCAACGTCGTGGACGTGGGCTGCCAGGCCGGCAACCCCGGCGCCGACATCGACGCCATCGAGCTCATGCGCGGCGGCCAGGATGCTGCCAGCGTGGTGGCCACCGCCGGTGACATCGTCGACGTGTCCGACGTGCCCGAGGCCAATGCCACGGCTTGCGCCGCCAATGACAAGGATGACCCCAGCGAAGTGCTCGGCGTTGCTGACGGCGTGGCCGGCGACGGCACCTTCACCGGTTACTTCTCCCTCAACGGCCGCACCCTGGACGTCCAGCTGTGGGACGCCACCGACGCCCCCGTCGAGATGACCGTCGGCGACTTCCTGCACGTGGTCGAGATGCACAACAACACCCCCGAGTCCGCCGAGAACTACACCATCATGGTGGGCTACATGGGCGACACCGACGTTGTGTGGCAGGACCTGACCACCGAAGGCTCCACCGGCGAGACCTTTGTGGAAATCCTGTAATCCGTACAGCGGCTTTGGCCACAGGAGGGCTGGGGGCAACCCCGGCCCTTTTTGTTTAACGCGCGGGCCATTGACACCACCGCCCCCCGAAACTAAATTAGCGCCGGCTTTGAGGGATGAGGTTATTCATGGGCGCCCCTATCTATCTGGACAATCACGCCACAACCCCCATGGACCCGCGGGTCCTGGAGGCCATGCTGCCCTACTTCACGCAGCACTTTGGCAACGCCGCCTCCCGGGATCATGACTTCGGATTGAAGGCCCGCCAGGGCGTGGACGAGGCCCGGGCCCGCATCGCCGCCCTCATCGGCGCCAGCCCCCGGGAAGTGATCTTCACCAGCGGCGCCACGGAGTCCGACAACCTGGCCCTCAAGGGCGTGGTCGAGGGCGCCAAGAACTCCCCCGGCCACATCATCACCGTGGTCACCGAGCACAAGGCCATCATCGACACCGCCAAGTACCTGGAGACCAAGGGCACCCGCGTCACCTGGCTGCCCGTGGACGGCCAGGGCCTCATCACGGTCGCCCAGGTGGAGGCCGCCCTCACCCCCGAGACCCTGCTGGTCTCCGTGATGCTGGGCAACAATGAGATAGGCGTGCTGCAGCCCATCCGCGAGATCGGCGCCCTGTGCCGCTCCCGGGGCATCCTGTTCCACACGGACGCCACCCAGGGCGTGGGCAAGGTCCCCGTGGACGTGAACGACCTGAACGTGGACCTCATGAGCCTGTCCGCCCACAAGATGTACGGCCCCAAGGGCGTGGGCGCCCTCTACGTGCGCCAGACCACGCCGCGCCTGCGCGTCACGGCCCAGATGCACGGCGGCGGCCACGAGTGGAACCTGCGCTCGGGCACCCTGAACGTCCCCGCCATTGTGGGCTTTGGCGCCGCCGCCCAGATCTGCCGCGAAGAGCTGCCCCAAGAGGCCCGGCGCCTGGCCGCCCTGCGGGACAGGCTGTACAACGGCGTGGTCTCCCAGCTTCGGGAGGTCCACCTGAACGGCCACCCCACCCAGCGCCTGCCGGGCAACCTCAACCTGTCCTTTGCGGGGGTCGAGGGGGAGGCCATGATGCTGTCCATGCCGGACCTGGCCGTGTCCTCGGGCTCCGCCTGTTCATCGGCCAACCTGCGGCCCTCCTACGTGCTGGAGGCCCTGGGGAAACGCAAGGACCTGATTCATACGTCAATCCGTTTTGGCCTGGGGCGCTTCAACACCGAGGCCGAGATAGACCTCGCCATAACCCAGGTGGTGGAGGCAGCCACCAAGCTGCGCAAGCTGTCTCCGCTGTGGGAGCTGCTGGAGAAGGGCGTGGATGTGAACGCCATCGACTGGGGCCCCGAGCACGACCACCACTGAGCAAGAGGAACGCTGTCATGGAGTATTCATTCAAGGTGCTGGATCGCTTCAACAACCGGAAGCACGAGGGCAAGCTGGACGAAGCCAGCGCCGCCGTGGGCACCGGCATGGTGGGCTCTCCCGTCTGCGGCGACGTCATGAAGGTGCAGATCCTGGTGGATGATCAGGGCCGCATCACGGACGCCAAGTTCCAGACCTTCGGCTGCGGCAGCGCCGTGGCCTCCACCGACCTGGCCTGCGAACAACTGATCGGCAAGACCCTGGACGAGGCCCTGGGCATCAAGAACTCGGACCTGGCCAAGACCCTCGAGCTCCCCCCCGTGAAGATCCACTGCAGCGTCCTGGCCGAGGACGCCATTCGCGGCGCCATTGCCGACCTGAAGAAGAAGCGCGGCGAGGCGTAGAAGGCCCGCTTGCTTGCGCGCGCGGTTCGGTTACATACAACCGTTCTCTTCAAACAGTTTCTGCCAGCGCAGGACGCGCTCGGGGTAGGACAGGTTGAAGGGGCTCAGCTTGTTCTTGGCCGCCATGTTCACATTCCCCGGCCCCGCGTTGTAGGCCGCAAGCCCAAAGATCACATCCCCGTCATAGCGCTTCAGGTAGGTCTGCAGCACCCGACAACCGCAGTCGATGTTGGTGGCTGGGTCAAAGAGGTCGCCGTCACACTTCATGTGCTGGGCCGTGCGGGGCATCACCTGCATCAGTCCCTTGGCCCCCGCCCTTGACACGATGCGGGGGTTGAAGCCGCTCTCGACCTTGATGAGCCCCAGGACCAGCAGGGGGGGCAGGCCGTAGTTGGGGGCGATGCGCTGGACCAGGGGCAGCATCTCCTCGCAGGCGGCCTTGCGCTGGGCGCTGGGCCGGGGCTTTTCGTTGGGGTCGGAGCGCCGGACGGTGCGCCCCGAGGGCTCCTCGGCGGGCTTGTTCTGGGGGGACGGGGGGGGAGCTTCTTCGGGGCGGGCCTCGTGGCGGTGGCTGCGGGTCCGTTCACGCCCGCCCATGTGGGCCGGCAGGGGACCGCAGGCGGTGGCCACCAGGGCCAGTAGCAGGACCAGACGTGTCATGGGGCGGCCCGGGCCTACTGCACCACGGTGGGCTTGGCGTCCAGGGCGGCGGTGCCAAAGAAGTTGGTGTAGTGGCGGATGGCGTCGGGGTTCTTGAAGACCACGAAGTGGCCCGTGTAGGTGCCGTCGCCGCCGTACTCCACCGTGAGGCCGCGGGAGATGGACTTGGGCAGGGACACCACCTGGACGCCGCTGAAGGAGTCAAACAAGGAGGGGTCCAGGCTGGGCGCCGAGGCCAGGTCCGCGCGCATGACCTGGGCCAGGCTGCGGATGGTGACGGGGGGCGTGTGCATGTCCTCCAGGCCGTAGACGTGCAGGGTGCGCACGGCGTGCTCGCCCTCTTCGACGCTGTGGAACAGGGCCTCACCGAAGTTGATGGGGTCCACGGGCTCGTACAGCATCTGCAGCAGCGCCAGCACGGGGTGGGTGCGGGAGACACTCTCGTCCTGGAGGGCCATGATGACACCGTCCCGGATGTCCACAGGGGCGACCTTGCGCAGCAGGGAGTCGGTCAGGCCGCCGCCGCTGCCGCTGAGGACCGCGGCCTTGATGTCCGTGGCCCAGGGCAGGAAGAGGGGGCCCGTGGTGCCGCCCTGGGAGTGACCCATGTAGAAGATGGAGGCGGGGTCGGCGGTGGCCGGGGAGGCGACGCTGAAGGGGGCCAGGGTGACCTTCAGGGTCTTGGCCAGGGCCACAAAGGAGATGTTGTCCGCCACGCCCTGGAGGAAGTTGCCCAGGGCCGCCTGGGGGTTGCGGAAGTTGAACACCAGGGAGTCGGGATCCTCCTGGGTGTCACCCTTGCGGGCGCCGTGCATGACCTGATCGAAGCCCAGCACCGCGAAGGCAACGGGGCGGTCAAAGGCCGTGGTGGCGGTGTTCCAGGTGTTGAACTTGTTCAGGGCCTCCACGACGCCTTCGGTGACGTGGGAGCGGAAGTTGCCCCCCGTGCCGTGGGCGTAGACCACGATGGGCCAGCCCCCGGCGGGCATGGTGGCACCCTTGGGGATGGTCAGGGAGAAGCAGACCTCCTCCACGCCGGTCTGGAGGACCATTCCGTTCTGCATCTTGACGCGGCCACCGTCTTTTGGCTCAAAGTAGGGGCGTTTGCCGGACTGGAATACGGGGACCCGGGCCTTGCCCTGGAACTCGTAGTACTTGGTGGAGGCGGCGAAGCAGCCGCGCACGTGGGCCTCGCCGGTGAGGCCATCGTCACAGGGGGAGGTCACGCCGGTGTCGCACAGGACCATCTGGGTGATGGGCGGGGCCCCCTTGACCTTGAGGAAGTCGGTGATCTCCCGCACCCAGGCGCGGGGGTCGTAGGTGCTGAACACGGCGGCCCCCAGGACGTTCTCCTTGGAGAGGCCCAGGGCCGTGGCCTTGGGGCTGACCAGATAGCTGCGCAGGGGCTCGTACTTGTTCCAGGCGGCCAGCAGGTCGGGGTCCGTGGGGGCCTTGTTGCTGAGCATGACCTTGAAGTCGTCGGCCTGGGTGTAGGAGCGGGGGGTGCCGCCGTCTTCAAGGGGCTCGGCCTTGATGGTGTTCTTGAGGATGACGGCGTACTTGTGGCCCGGGTCCAGGGGGCGGGACCAGGGCAGGTAGATGGCCATGAAGTTGTGGCAGATGTACTGCTGGCGGCCCGGGCTGAACAGCCAGTTGAGGCCGCGGCTCTCGCCATAGGTGGGGTCCTCGGCGTCGGTGACGTCGATGAAGAAGAGGTTCTGGTCCGCGCCTGACGAGAAGATGCTGGTCTTGGGGGCATTGGGGGTGACGCTGAAGCGGAAGAAGACGATGGGGTTGGTGCCGAAGGCCGTCAGGTCCCGCTCGGCCACGTCGATGATGCGCTTGGCCACGTCCATCTGGACCACGCCGTCCCCGGGGGTGGGGTGACCCGCCAGGTCCAGGTGCTTGCCCGTGCGGATGTCGTTGGGGAAGGGCAGGCGGTAGAAGTCCGGGACGGGCACGCCGCCCCGGGGGATCTCGAAGAACACGCGGGGGTCCCCACCCACCTCGGCGGTGGGCTGGCAGGTTTCACCGGCGAACAGGGGAATCTCAAAGCCCAACATGCCGCACTTGCCGTCGCTGCAGCCGAGGCCCGCAAAGCAGTCCTTCTGGGTGTCGCAGGGAGCGCCCACGTCGCCGTCACCCTCGGGGGTGCAGCTACCAGTGAAGCTGAGGACCTTGCAGAAGAAGCCCTTCTTGCAGTCCAGGTCGGTGGAGCAGATGTCCCACTCGCCGCCCTCACCCTCGGGGATGCACTGCTTGGGCTGATCCAGGTTCTCCAGGTCGGGGCCGCAGATGAGCCCGTCGCCGCACTCCACCGACAGGGCGCAGGGGGTGGACTGGACCAGATTACCCGCGGGGGCGCAGAACTTGTCCACGCACAGCAGGCCGTTGCGGCACTGGCCGTCCTCGGTGCAGGCCTCGCCCACGCCGTAGCCCGAGAAGATGTTGGTGGGGATGTCCAGGGGCTCCAGCACCTCCTCAAAGGGCAGGACGCCGCCCTTCTTGGACCAGTCAGCGCAGGAAACCAGAAGGCCAAGGGCCACCAGCGGACAGAGCCAACGCAGAGTGAGCATGGCTTTTATCTCCATGAGTTCGGGTCGTACAGACAGCGGTCATGTTAGTGCGAAACCGGGGGCAAGGTCAATCACTCAGCAGCGATGCTCAGGAGTCCTCACCCTCCGCGATCATTCCGTGCCGGCGCAGCAGCCTGCGCAGGTGCTTGCGGTCCAGGTCCGCGTCTCGGGCAGCGCGGGAGACATTGCCGTCGCAGCGGCGGAACAGGTCCCGCAGATACTCCCGCTCGAAGAGGAACTCGGCCTCCTCTTTGGCCTCCTTGAAGCCCGGGTTGGGGGTGCGAGAGGGGGCCCCTTGGGAGAAGCCCAGCCCCAGGTCCTCCTCGGTGACCGTGCCCCCCGAGCCCAGGGCCACGGCCCGGGCCACCACGTTGGCCAGCTCCCGCACGTTGCCCGGCCAGGGGTGGGCCTGGAGGGCCGCCATGGCCTGGGACGAGAAGGCGGGGCCGCGGCCGCTGGGCCTGAGGCGCTCCAGCAGGTGCTCCAGCAACAGGGGCAGATCCTCCAGGCGTTCCCGCAGGGGGGGCATGCGCACGCGCAGCACCTCCAGACGGAACAGCAGAACCCGCCGGAAGCGCCCCAAGCGCACCTCCTCGTGCAGGTCCCGGTTGGTGGCCGCCACCACGCGCAGATCCACGGGGCGGGGACTGGAGGCCCCCACGGGTCGCAGCTCCCGTGCCTCCAGCACCCGCAGCAGCTTGGGCTGCATGTCCAAAGGCAACTCGCCGATCTCGTCCAGGAAGACGGTGCCGCCGTCGGCCAGCT
>CAIXZC010000055.1 GCA_903923815.1 uncultured Myxococcales bacterium | reverse complement strand
GGAGGCTGGTTCCACTGTGCTGGATGTGGAAGCCACCATTACGAACAGAGGTGACGTCACCCGCAAGCTCAAGACCGGCTATAACCTGTCCGTTCGCCACGGCCGCGTGTTCCTGCCCCAGCCCCTGGGGAAGGCCAAGATGGAGCCATGGTTCACCTCCTACGGAGACGACTTCTCCGTATCCCTCCTCGTGCCCGGAGCCAACACCCAGGACGGCGGCGGCACTTGGCGGGACCTTTACCGCACCTTTGAGGTCAAGCCGGGTGCCAAGGCGTCCATCAAGGCAGTGCTTTTCTTTTCCGATGTGCCCGAGTCGAACCAGGCAGCCGCCCACTCTGCCACCATGGCCAACAACCAGGCGCCTGCCAGGATCAGCGGCTCCGTCCCCTTTCCCGCGGAGGAGACCCACGGTTCAACTGTCGCCATGGCCCGCCGGGGGGGCAAGCCCTTCGCCTGGGCCTCGCTGGACTCCGAGGGCAAGTACGAGCTATCCCTTCCAGCGGGCACATTTACGCTTGAGGCTGTCTCGGCTGGCGGCTCCAGCAAGCCGGTGAAGTGCAGCGTAAAGGCCGGCGACACCAGGATCATGGACCTGGCTCCCCCCCCGCAAGCCGCGCGCCTTGTGCTGGACTTGACGGACAGCCAGGGCCGCCCTTTGGACGCCCTGGTGCACTTTGACGACCTGACGTGCCCGCTGGATTTCCTGTGCCGCCCCTTGGCCTACACCGGCCTCCGTCCCCGGGGCCACCTTGAGGTGACCGTCCCCGCCGGCAAGCTTCGCCTCCACGTCTCCCACGGCGCACCGTTCTTGATGAAGCCCGTGCCCTTTGTCGTCCCCCTTGATCCGGGCCTGAACGAAGTGGCGCTCTCTGTGGAGGTCCCCCTGGACTTTCGCCCCCGGGGGATCCACTGGCTGGACCTGCACCAACACTCCTTGGCCTTCGACGGCCTCACTTCACCCAGTGACCTGGTAGCCGCCAACCTGGCAGCGGGCCTTTCCGCTGCCTTCCTGTCCGACCACGACTGCACCCGTTGGCATACAGCAGTAGAGGAAGCCGCGAGTGACGGAGGCCTGCCCCTCATCTCATCAGTAGAGGTCTCCCCACCCTGGGGCCACTTCAACGTCTTCCCCCTACCCGCCGGTACCCCCTTCCCTGCGGACCTTCGTCACGACCGCGCCACCGAGGACTCCATCGGCGGATTCGCGGAACAATTCGACGCCATGGTGCAGATGAATCACCCCTGGGAAGAAGCCTCAGGCTACATGGATATCAAGGGGACGGAGGCCAGCATTCCACCGTTTGTCCGTCTACTTGAATTCAACGGCAAGAAGCTGTTCGACGAGTCCGACGAGCGCCTGCTTGCTGGGTTCATCAAGGCGCTGAAATCCGGTCGAGACGTCCTACTAAGTGCAGGTACAGACACTCACGACGTATTCAAGGACGACGGCGTGGGTACAGGGCGCATCCGAAACGGAGTCTTCGCTCCACCTGACGCAGATCTTGGCCAGATTCTTGATGCTCTTGAACAGGGCCACTCCTTCGTGACCTTTGGCCCGGTGCTTCAATTGACCCCTGCTCCGGGTCGTTTTGAGCCAACTGACGCGCCACTAGTCGTGAAGGTAAAGGCCGAGTCTCTGGCTGGTTTGGCAGAATTGCGCACTTATGATCTGGCGCGGGAATCGCCGACCACCAGAAAACTGGATGGCGCCGCTGCCATTGAGACTGAGCTTTCGTTTGGCCCAGGCACCGGCATCTGGTTCATTGAGGTGACAGACAAGGAAGGCAATCGGGCGTTCAGCAACCCCTGGCGGATTGCTCCACAACCAAAACCACAGCCGTAGCCGACAAGTTCGAAGGCCTGGTCTAGCCCCACTTGCCGCGGGTCATGTGACCCTGCAGCTCGGCCTTGATGGACTGGACAAGGATCTCGGACTGCTTGGCCGCCTGCTGGAAGATCTTCACGCAGTTGGGGTCCAGGTCATCGTTGATGCCCTCTTCGGCCAGCGC
>CAIXZC010000054.1 GCA_903923815.1 uncultured Myxococcales bacterium | reverse complement strand
TCCGGCGCTTCGCGCCACCTTCCCCCGGGGGGGGAAGGACCAGAGGGGGGTGATTCGTTGGGTGGCAGGTGACGGGCAGCGGTAGCGTGCGAAAGGGGTTTCGGGACGCAGCGCCTCTTCGCCGGTGCGGCGAAGACGTGCTCCATCCCGGTGCTGGCTTTCAGGTTTGTGCAAGAGACCGAAACGGTGCGGGCTATTCGTTCTTCTCGCCCCCTTCCAGGCGCGCCCGAAGCACGCCTCAGTAGGGTCTGGCCTGCTTGATGACGAGGCGGTTGTCTGGCGCCAGGTACTTGAACTCCAGGTCCAGGGTGAGGGCGCCGGGGGCCTTCTTGTAGAGGCTGGAGAAGCGGCTTTGGGCCTTGGAGGCGGCGACGAAGAGGTCGGTGACCTGCTGGTCCGTCAGGACGGGGGTTTCGGGGGACAGGGACGAGAAGGCCAGGCGCCGCACCTGGATGCTGCTGGCGGGGGCGGGGACGATGACCAGGACCTCGGGCAGGGCGCCGCCCTCGGGGTTGGTCACGGGGGTCTCGCCAAGCTGGACATTCACGTACATGCCCTCGGTGGTGGGGTCCGTGGGGTTGCGGGTAAGCAGCACCCCGTTGGCTGCCTCGCCGGGGTAGGCGCGGGAGGCGGCCACGGCCATCTTGACCTTCTGATGATCGATGCCCCAGAAGGCGCGCTCTTCAAAGGCCCGAAAGTTCCACAGGGACGCGAAGACCTTGCGCACCTCCAGGGAGGCCGCGTCGGCGCCGGAGGCGAAGGCCCCCACGGAGTCGTAGAGGCCCGCCCCGGTGAAACCATCCAGGTCCTCCGCGTTGGTGGAGGAGCGCAGGCGCAGTTTTTCGGTTCCAAAGATCTCCTGGGCGCGGGCGTCCAGGGCCGCGGCGAAGGTGGGGTCCACGGGGGCGTTGCGCATCAGCCAGCGCAGGTCGTTCAGGATGGCCTCCCGCAGGGCTGTGTCGCTGGCGAAGTCGGCGTCCTCCAGCATGGCGTCGATGAAGTCCTGGAAGCTGCCGCCGTCCAGGGCCTCGCAAAACACGCGGGCGGGGCTGCACACGGCGGGCAGGCGGTCCTCCGCGAGGCAGTCCGCCTCGGCCAGGGTGCAGGCCGCGATGGAGATGGTGCCGGCGCCCCGCACGAAGTCATCGTAGAACGCGAAGGGCACCGCGAAGCCCTCCGGGGAGCCCGCCGGAAAGAGGCGGCGCAGCTCGCCCAGGTTGGCGGCTTTGCGGCCCGCGAAGTTGGCGTCGTCGAAGTGCAGGTCCTCAAAGGAGACCAGTTCACGCTCGGTCAGGGAGGCGGCGGGGATGGTGGCCTGGTGGTTAAGCGAGTCCCAGAAGTCCTGGGCCTCTTTTTGGGTGGCGGCGGTGAGGGACCAGGAGCCCGCCTTCACCTCGAAGCGCACCAGCTTGCCCTCCAGGGCCGTGATGGCGGGGTCGGCGAGGGCCCCGGGGAGGGCCAGGTTGGGGGTGCCTCGGGCCTTGGCCGCCACGTTCACATGGGACAGGGGCGTCTGAAAACCATCCGTGATGGTGCCACCCACCAGGGGAATGTTCACGGGGCTCTGGCCCAGCACCAGGATGTCCTTGAAGGACAGGGGCAGGCCCGCCGGGTCCTCCGGCGAGAGCACGAGGCGGCCGTACCACAGGCCCTGGTTCATGGCTTGGAAGGTGATGGCGCCGTAGAGCTGGGCGCTGGTGACGAAGGGCGTGGCCTGGGCCGTCAGCAAGGGCTGCTGGGCCTGGGCTGCGGCCTCCTGCAGGGACCCGGCGGGGTGGTAGTAGAGGCCCTTGGTGGCGCTGCAGACGGACAGGGCCCCCAGGCGCGCCGTCACCAGATGGTGCAGGCGGACCATGAGCGCGGGCTGCAGATCATCCCGGGGAAAGAAGGTCAAGGTGAAGGGCGCCGTGGGGCCGTCAGCCAGGGTCAGGTCGGGGTACCAGGTGACGGTGCCCGCGGCCCGGGGGCGCTGTTGCCCCACATAGGTGGCCTGCCAGTAGGCCAATTGATCCATGGCCACGCCCAGGATCTGCTGGGCAAAGGGGTGATGCAGGGGGTGCCGGGCGGTGTGCTGGAAGTAGACCGTGGGGCTGTCCGTGTCCAGCCCCGCGACCTGGAACTTCAGGGAATACGAGCGGCCCAGGGAGCCGGGGGTGGGCACGGCGTACTCGAGGAAGCTGTCCGTGTCTCCGGTGGCGCTGCCCGTGAAGTAGTCGGCGGTCTTCTGGGCTGCGGGCAGGGCCAGGGGGGCCAGCGCGGCGCTGCCCTCCTCCAGGGCCAGAGGCGTGATCAGCTCCGAGAGGGGCTGGTGGCCATTGGCCAGCAGCAGGACCTCCAGGGGGCCGGTCAGGGTCTGGTCCACGGATAGCTGGTCCAGGTCGCAGGCCACAAGGGCGTCGGCGCCGGGGCAACACAGGTCGTGGAGGATGCCGGCGTTATCGGTGACCAGCAGGCGGTACTCGGTGACGGGGTCGGGGAAGGTCAGGGGGACGGTCCAGGAGGGAGGCCCCCCCGCGCTCCCCCCATCACAGGAGGCCAAGAGGGTCAGGCCAAAGAGCAGCGCAGCGAGGTTGCGGTTCATAGGTTGGACCTATTCCAGGTTGGGGTCACCCAGGCACTTCTTGAAGGTGTCGTCCAGGGTCTTGATGTGGCCGTCGTTACCCACCAGCCGGCAGACGATGGGCAGGCTGCGGTCGGTGGTGCAGCCATCCTCCAGCACCGTGAAGCCGTCGTCGTCAAGGATCTGGATGCAGTCGGGCTCCTGGCAGGAGCGCCAGCCCCAGCCGAAGGACGAGTGGTAGTACTTGAAGTGCTGGCCGTCCAGGTCGAAGGTCAGCGAGTCGTTGTGGTGGTTGCCGCCGTAGTCGTAGCCGGGGGCTTGCAGGGGCGTTACGGTGCCGTCCACTTCCAGCCAGGCCTGGACGTCGTACTCCGCCATGGGCCCCCACATGATGACGCAGGAGGCGGGGGTGGCCTGAAGGTACAGGTGGCCCTCCACGCCGCCGTAGGCGAAGGTGCAAAGGTAGTCCATGTCCTCCACGTCCCAGACCTCCGGCGGCAGGTCCTCGCCGGCGGTGCATTCGAGGCTTTGGGTGCCGGGCACCCGCAGGTCGAAGCCGTACTGGGCCACGTCCGCGTACTCGACGGTGTCCACAGCGTCGCCCCCCAAGTCGGCGGTGGTGTCACTTGTGTCGTCGGTCCAGGTGTCCAGGGCCGCGTCGCCGCCCATCGTGTCGGGCGTCAGCGTGTCCACGCCGGCCTCCTTGGATTCGCCACAGGCCACCAGGGTCGCCAGCACCAGCACCACCACCAGAGAGAGAAGCTTGGTTTTCATGTTTGGGTCCTCCGATGGGCGGGCATTGTATCAGGGAAGCCCCGGCGTGGGAACTTTTACCCCAACCAAAGGCCCTTTTCGGGCTTGCGTCGGAGTGGAAAAAAAAACAGAATCACGGCGTTGCTGTCCTCTTTGCGTGGAGAGACCATGAGCTTTGCCCCCATTCTGTCGCTGCTGCTGGTTTTTGGCTTGGTTGGCCCCGGTGAGGGTGCGGCCAAGGAGAAGGCCTGCAAGGGAAAAGACTGCGTCAAGCAGGACCTGGACCGGGACGGGACGCCCAATGCGGTGGACCCCGAGCCCGGCCTGGACGTGACCATGGAGCTGGTGGAGAGCATCCCCGTTGAGACCCAGGGCCTGGACTGGCCCGAGGTGCGCAATACCCAGGAAGTGTGGTTGGAGATGCTGGGCAAGGCGAAGAACACGCTGGACATCGCCCAGTTCTACATCAATGACGTGGAGGGCGAGCCCCTGTCCCCGGTGATTGACGCGGTGGTTGCGGCGGCCCGCCGGGGAGTCCACGTGCGGATCCTGGTGGAGGCCTCCATGGCGGAGATGAGCAAGCTGGCCCTGGACCGGCTTCGCGCCGAGCCGGAGGTGGAGATCGGCCTGTTCAACATCAAGGACGTGGAGGGCGGGGGCGGCATCAACCACGCCAAGTACTTCATCGTGGATCGCAGGACCGTCTTCGTGGGCAGCCAGAACTTCGACTGGAAGGCCCTGAAGCACATTCACGAGTTGGGCCTGCGCATCGAGAGCCGCAACATCGCCACCGTGCTGGGGCGTATCTTCGAGGCGGACTACCGCTGGGCCCGCTACGGCGAGCGCCTGTGGAAGGAAGACATCAAGGACGCTGACCACGACGGCCTGCCCGATGACGCCGACATGAACCCCGCGGTGACCTACTGGGCCCCCGGGGCTGGCAAGGGCATCGAGTTCCTCATGCTGCTGGCCAGCCCCCAGGCACTCAACCCCCACGGCGTGGCCCCGGCCTATCCGTCCATCATCTCGCTGATTGACGGCGCCGAGGAGAACGTGGAGATGCAGGCCCTGTCCTACTCCATCGAGCTGTACGACGGGCGCAAGTGGACCGAGCTGGACAAGGCCGTGCGGCGGGCCGTGGCCAGGGGCGTGCGGGTGCGCATGAACATCGCAGACTGGAGCAAGAAGGTCCCCCGCATCGACGCCCTCAAGGACCTGGTCCGGGCCGGCGCCGAGGTCAAGTTCAACACCATCCCCGCCACCAGCGGCCCCTGGATCGACCACAGCCGCGTGGACCACTGCAAGTACATGGTGGTGGACAACAAGGTGGCCTGGCTGGGCACCAGCAACTGGAGCGGCGACTACTTCCTGGGCACCCGCAACATCGAATTCATCTTCAAAGACGACAAGGTCGTGCCCATGCTTGCGAAAATCTTCGAGGCCTACTGGGCGGGGCCCTTCTCGGAGGCGCTGGATCCGGCCAAGGACTACCCGCCCCCGGTGTACGAGCTGCCTGAACAGACGCCAGCCCCGGGGCAGTGATCCCCTGGGCGGCCCCCCGGTCGCCCCGACAACCAACCAGTGGAGGTGAGGCATGGGATTCCGGTCAGACATCGAGATCGCCAGAGAGGCCAAGTTGCGCCCCATGGCCGAGATCGCGGCCCGCATCGGGTTGCCCCCGGAGGACCTCATCCCCTATGGCCACGACAAGGCCAAGGTGCACCTGCGGGCCCTGGCCAAGAGCCAGCGTCGGGAGGGGCAGCTGATCCTGGTGTCGGCCATCACGCCGACCCCCGCGGGGGAGGGCAAGACCACCACCTCCATCGGGCTGGCGGACGGGCTGACGCGCCTGGGCAAGCGGGCGGCGGTGGCCCTGCGTGAGCCCTCCATGGGGCCGCTGTTTGGCATGAAGGGGGGGGCCACGGGGGGCGGGCACGCGCAGGTGGTGCCCATGGAGGACATCAACTTCCACTTCACTGGGGACTTCCACGCCATCACGGCGGCGCACAACCTGCTGGCGGCGGCCCTGGACAATGCCATCCAGCGGCGGCAGATCCAGGGGCTGGACCCCCGGCGGGTCATCTTCCCCCGGGTGCTGGATGTGAACGATCGCAGCCTGCGGCGGGTCATCGTGGGCCTGGGCGGGGACGACATGGGGGTGCCCCGGGAGGGCCACTTCGAC
>CAIXZC010000053.1 GCA_903923815.1 uncultured Myxococcales bacterium | reverse complement strand
CCTGTCCGCCCGCCTGGGGCTGCGGGGCCTGGCGCTGTTCTCGGCGCGCTTTCGGGACCGGGACCGGGCGCGGGAGTCCTTGGGCCGCCGGCTGCGGCTGACATTTGAGGAGCTGGGGCCCACCTTCATCAAGTTCGGGCAGATGCTGGCGGGGCGGCCGGACCTCATGCCCAGGCAGATCACGGACGAGCTGGCCCTGCTGCAGGACTGCGTGCCCCCCGTGCCCTTCTCGCGCCTCAAGGAGCGCCTGGAGAAGAACCTGGGCATGCCCATCGCAGAGGCGTTCTCGGAGTTCGACGAGGTGCCCCTGGCGGCGGCGTCCATCGCGCAGGTCCACCGGGCGGTGCTCAAGGACGGCCGGGAGGTGGCCCTGAAGATCCGGCGGCCCGGCATTCGGCGCCGCGTGGAGGAGGACCTGGCGGTGATGCGGGTGGTGGCGGCCCAGGTGCGGCAGGCCGTGCCGGAGCTGGCGGACCTGGACCTGCCCGCCATGGTGGACGAGTTCGGGCGCAGCCTGCGGCGGGAGCTGGACTTCCTGACCGAGGCCGCCAACCTGGAGCGCTTCCGCCGCAACCACGCGGACGAGCCGCTGCTGGTGCTGCCCAAGGTCTACCGAGAGCTTGGCTGTAAAGACCTGCTGGTGATGGAGTTCATCCGGGGCCTCAAGCTGGCCGAACTGGACCGCTGGCCCCAGCTAGGCATCGACCGGCAGCAGGTGGCGCAGCTTGGGCAGAGGGTGATGCTGCGGTCCATCTTCGAGCACCGCTTCTTCCACGCCGACCCCCACCCGGGGAACTACTTCGTGTTGGAGGGGAACCGCCTGTGCCTGCTGGACTTCGGCATGATGGGCACGGTGTCGCCCCGGCGGCTGGACCAGATGCTGGGCTTCATGGCGGCGCTGCTGTCGGGGGACTGCCCCATGATGGTCAAGGTGCTGCGGGACGCCGAACTGGTCCCCCTGGACTGCGACCGGCGGGCCCTGGAGAAGGACCTCACGGACCTGCTGGATCAGGTGAAGGACGCGCGGCTGGGGGACATGGACGTGGGCAGCCTCCTGGGCAGTGCCATGGAGATCATGAAGCGCCACCGGGTGCGCCTGCCCACGGACCTGTTGCTGATGGGACGGGCCCTGGCGGCCATGGAGTCGGCGGCGGTGGCCATCCACCCCGAGATGAAGCCCATGGAGGCCATCCGGCCCTATGTCACGGCGGTGTTCCTGCGGCGGGCGGCGGACCCCCAGGTGCTGGCGGAGGGCCTGATAGAAGAGGCGGAGAACTGGGAGGAGCTGTGGCGGGGCCTGCCCTCTCAGTTGCACAGCGTGCTGGGCCGCGCCGCCCGGGGGGACCTGACGCTGACGGTGGCGGACGGGGAGTTTGCGCGCCGGGAGCAGGGGGCCGAGCGTCGGGTCAACCGGGCCCTGGTGGCGGGGCTGTCAGCGGTGGCCTTCGCCAGTTGGGTCTACCTGCTGTCCACCCCTGCCCAGGTGCCGGGCCCCATCGTGTGGGCGGACTTCGCCCTGGCCGTCACGACCCTGGGCTGGACCCTTTGGGGCATTTGGAAATCCGGGGGCGTCTGAGCGGGGGCGTCTGAGCGGGGGCCGCCTCCGGTCGCTCGCTCTCCGCGCAGCCCCTCTCCGACTCCGCGGAGTAGGGGCTCGCTCCGCGCTCCCTTCGGCGGGCGTTGGCGGGGAGACGCGGCAGGTGCGGATGAGGGCTAGGGTTCCTGGGGGGCGTCCGTGGCGGGTTGCTCGGGCGTTGCGGCGGGGGGCTCGGGGGTTGGCGCGGG
>CAIXZC010000052.1 GCA_903923815.1 uncultured Myxococcales bacterium | reverse complement strand
TGAAGAGATGCGCTTCGTAGAACCCCTGGTCCGCCCCGCTGACGACGGCACCCGCGTCATGGGCAGCCCCACCACTTCCCTGGTGTGGGGTCGGGTCACCCAGGTGCTGGGCTCCAATCTGTTCGGTTCCAGCTACGTCCTGCGCGGCGACGAGGTCATCCTGGGCCGCGAAAAGGGCGAGATCACCTTCCCCACGGACCGCTACATGTCGGGCCGCCACGGCAGCGTGACCCGTCGGGTGGACGGCTACTTCCTGAACGACCTGGGCTCCAGCAACGGCACCTTCGTCCGCCTCAAGGGCGCGCAGCCTGTCCGTCCCGGGCAGTACATTGTCGCCGGAAAGCAGTTACTGCGATTCGAATCATGAGGTCCCCGTTCCGGTTCCTTTCAACCATCTTCATCCTTTGTTGTCTGGCGGGGCCTGGGGTCTTTGCCCAGGAGGTGCTGCCCCCTGCGTCGCCCTCCGCGGAAGCCGGGACCGCTTCCGCTGCGGTGCCTGTGCCCCCCGCGCCCCCCACGCCCAGCTACCTGCCCAACTCGGCGTCTCCCCGGCCCCTGGCCACGCTGGGCACTGGCCCCGTGGTGCTGATTCACTTCACTGACGTGGTGGATCTGGGCATTGCCCCCTTCGTGCAGCGCGCGCTGACCCAGGCTGAGGAGGCCAAGGCGGCCCTCTTCCTGGTGGAGATGGACACCCCCGGCGGGCGCGTGGATGCGGCCCTCAAGATCAGGGATGCCCTGCTGGCCTCCAAGGTGCCCACCATGGTGTTCATCAACCGGCAGGCCATCTCCGCGGGGGCGCTCATAACGTTCGCCGTGGACTACATCGCCTGGGCCCCCGGTGGGACCATGGGTGCCGCCACGCCGGTGCAGTTCGACGGCCCCGGTGGCGAGATGAAAGAGAGCAGCGAGAAGATTGTCTCCTTCATGCGCGGCGTCATGCGTGCCACCGCCGAGGCCAAGGGCCGCGACCCCCTGGTGGCGGAGGCCATGGTGGACCCCGAAATGGACCTGCCCGGCTTTGCCCCCAAGGGGAAGCTGCTGACGGCGTCCTACGTGCAGGCGCCACAGCTTGGGCTGCTGGACTTCAAGGCGGAGGACCGGGGGGCGCTGCTGACCCAGCTTGGTCTGGGGGAACGGCAGGTGGTCACGGTGCAGGAGAACTGGGCCGAAAAGGTCGCCCGCGCCATCACCCATCCGGCGGTAAGTTCGATCCTCATGAGCCTGGGCATCCTGGGCATCATCATTGAGTTCTACACCCCGGGCTTCGGACTTGCGGGGATTGCCGGCGCTGCCTGCCTGCTGACCTTCTTCTTTGGCCACATGGTGGTGAACCTGGCGGGCCTGGAGGAGCTGTTGTTGCTGCTGCTGGGCCTGGTGCTGGTGGGCGTGGAGGTCTTCCTGGTGCCGGGTTTTGGGCTTGCGGGGGTCGCGGGGGTGCTGGCCATCCTGGGCGCGCTGGCCCTGGCCCTGGTGGGGCTGCGCCTGGACCTGGCGCTTGACAGCGGCGTGCTGGAGGCGGCCTTCGTGCGCGTCTTTGGCGCCCTGGCGGTGGCGGGCCTGGGCCTGCTGGCGTTCATTCGCTTCTTTCCCAGCCTGCGGCCCGTGCGGCGGCTGGTGCTGAAGGAGACCATCGCGGCGGACGCTGGCGGGGTGGCGGGGTCGCCCCCGGACCCGGGGCTGGTGGGCCAGACGTTGCGCGCCGAGACGGCCCTGCGGCCGGTGGGCTACGGACGCCTGAACGGGCAGCGATTGGAGCTTCAAACCCAGGGGCAGCATCTGGCCCCCGGGACCCTGGTGCGCATCCTGGAGATTCACGACGGGCACCTGCTGGTGGAGCCCGTGGATGGAGACGACCATGCTTGATACCTTCGCGCCGGTGCTGCTGCTGATCCTGGGCATCGTGGCTCTGTTCATCGAGATCACCATCATTCCGGGCTTCGGGGTGGTGGGGTTGGTGGGGGTGGGCCTGACCATCTGGGGCGCGGTGACGGCCATCAACGCCTACGGTGCCATCTGGGGCGGCGTGTCGGTGGTGGTGGCGCTGGCGCTTGCGGCCCTGGCAGCCTGGGCGTTCTTCCGCAGCAAGGGCGCGCGGCGGCTGATTCGCGAAGAGAAGATCGAAGGGCCCTCGTCCCACGTGGCGACCCTGGGGCACCTGGTGGGGAAGGCCGGCGTGGCCGTGTCGGACCTGCGGCCCTCGGGCATCGCCGTCATTGAGGGCACGCGCTATGACGTGCTGGGCGAGGGCACCTTCATTCACAAGGGCGACGCCGTGAAGGTGGTTCGTCTGGAGACCAACAGCATCATCGTTATCAAGGCCGAATAGGCCATCAAAGGAGGTTCCCATGTTCCTGTTTGCCATGACTGACCTGGGCGGGCGTTCCATCATCGTGACCGGCGTGCTGGTCGTGCTGGTGCTGATCCTGTTCTTCTACTTCGTGCCCGTGGGGCTGTGGATCGCGGCGCGGTTCTCGGGGGCCCCCGTGGGCATCCTGGACATGGTGGCCATGCGGCTGCGCCGGGTGTCGCCGGCCAGCGTGGTGAACCCCCTGATCAACGGCATCAAGGCGGGCCTGGACCTGAAGGTGGGCCTGCTGGAGAGTCACTTCCTGGCGGGGGGCAACGTGGTGGCCGTGGTGAACGCGCTGATCAGCGCCAGCAAGGCCCAGATTGCCCTGGACTTCAACAAGGCGGCGGCCATTGATCTGGCGGGGCGCGACGTGTTCCAGGCGGTGCAGATGTCCGTGAATCCCAAGGTCATCACGACGCCCAAAGTGTCGGCCATGGCCAAGGACGGCATCCAGCTTCAGGTGGTCAGCCGCGTGACCGTGCGCGCCAACATTGACAAGCTGGTGGGCGGCGCCGGTGAGGAGACCATCCTGGCCCGCGTGGGCGAAGGCATCGTGACCACCATCGGCTCGTCCGAGAGCCACAAGAAGGTGCTGGAGAACCCCGACCTCATCTCCAAGAACGTGCTGGCCAAGGGGCTGGACGCGGGGACGGCCTTCGAGATCCTTTCCATCGATATCGCGGACGTGGATGTGGGTGCCAACATCGGCGCCAAGCTGCAGACCGAGCAGGCGGAAGCGGACAAGCAGATCGCCCAGGCCCGCGCCGAGGGACGCCGCGCCATGGCCGTGGCCCAGGCCCAGGAGATGACCGCCAAGGTGGAGGAGGCCCGGTCCAAGGTGGTCGAAGCCGAGGCGCTGATCCCGATGGCCATCGCCGAGGCGCTGCGCGAGGGCCACATGGGCGTGATGGACTTCTACAATTACAAGAACCTGGTGGCGGACACCCGCATGAGGGACAGCATCTCCAGCATGGGTGAGCCCAAGAAGCCCGATGGACACAAGTAAAAAGCAAGAGGCCGCCCGGGCCGAGGTGGACCGGTTGGAGTTGGTGGCTGCGGACGAACGTCAGCGGCTGCAAGCGCTGATCTGGACGGTGGTGCTGGACCAGCCGCTGTGCCGGGTGGCACCGGGGCGGCGGCCTTTGTTCTCGGAGCCGCGCAAGCGGGAAGGGACCTGATGCTGGAGCTGTTCAAAGAGTTCTGGCCGCTGCTGCTGTGGGCCGTCCTCATCTGGGCGGGGCGCAGGAAGAAGAAGCGGCCACCCGCCAAGGCGCCGACGCCAACGCCCCAGCGGCAGCCTCGGCCGACCAGGCCCCAGACGATGCAGCCCAGGCCCCAGACGACGCGCCCCCAGACGACGCAGCCACGGCCCACGGTGCCCGCGCCCCAACTTCCCGGCGAGTACGGGGGGTTGGAGGCGGAGTTCCAAGAGCGGGTGCCCGACTGGGAGCCCGCGGCCCAGGCAGCGCAGTTCAAGCTGCGGCTGGGACCAGAGGTTGGGGGGGCTGTGGGGGCGGCGGCGGGGCGGCTGCGGGGGCCACTGGGGAAGGCTGTCTCCCGCGGGCTGCAGCGGCGGCTGGTGGGGGTGGAGGTGCCGGAGGGACTGCCGGCGGCCATGG
>CAIXZC010000051.1 GCA_903923815.1 uncultured Myxococcales bacterium | reverse complement strand
GGAGATCAGGAACGAGCCCCCCAGCGGGTGATACAGGCAGGTGGGGTGGAACTGGTAGAACTCCATGTTGGCGATGCGCGCCCCGGCCCGCCAGGCCATGGCCACGCCGTCCCCCGTGGCCACCACCGGGTTGGTGGTGTACAGGTAGACCTTCCCCGAACCGCCCGTGGCCAGCACCGTGACGCCGGCCTTCACCGTGATGATCTCGTTGGTGGCCATGTCCATGGCATACAGCCCGACACAGCGCCTCCCCCCCGCGCCCCCCTCCAGCCTGTCGCTGGTGATGAGGTCCACGCCCATGAAGCGCTCCAGCACCTGGATGTTGGGATGTTCGCGGACGCGGCCCAGCAGGGTGCGCTCCACCTCGCGGCCGGTCATGTCCTTGACGTGGGCCACGCGGCGCTTGCGGTGGCCGCCCTCCCGGCCCAGGTCCCAGTCGCCGTTTTCGGTGCGGGCAAAGGGCACGCCCAGTTCCTGCAGCCAGGCAATCATGGCGGGGCCCTCACCGGCGCAGATCTCGGCGGCCTCCCGGTGGCAAAGCCCGGCCCCTGCGGCGATGGTGTCGCGGACGTGCTCGGCGGGGGTGTCGGAGGGGCTGAGGACCGCTGCGATGCCGCCCTGGGCCTTGTCCGTGCTGCCCTCCCAGGCGTCCGACTTGCTGACGATGGTGACGCGGCAATGGGGCGCCGCGTGGAGTGCCGTCGTGAGCCCCGCGATGCCGCTGCCGATGACCAGAAGATCCGTGCTGATGTCTGCGCCCATGGGAACCCCGCTGAAATCCGGGGCGCAGTATACGCCCCCGGGGGCGTCTGGCAAAGCCCCAACAGCCCCCCAAAACCCCCGCCTTTGTCCTTGACTGGGGGACACCTTTGGCCTAAAGACTGATCTGCCGTTCTGCGCGGCGCGCGCGGGATAGGTATATCAATCTGGCGAAAACCCAAGTTGAGGCCCTGGCATGAAGAGATTATTTCCCATTGTCCTGCTGGCGGTGCTTTCCCTGACCAACCCCTTCAGCGTGGCGCAGGCTGCGGTCCCCGAAGGCGGCCAGGCCACGGCGCCCGAGCCCGAAATCGAGCCCGAGGACGAAGGCGCCGGCGTGAAGGACTTCTTCCTGGGCCTCATGAAGCAGGGCAAGGCGCTGGCCGACCAGGGCCGCTACTACGACGCCTCCGTGGCCTTCAACGGCATCCTCGAGAAGGGCGACGCCGCCGAGGACTACTACAAAGAGGCCGAGTACCAGATTGCCGTCAGCCTCTACGACCTGGGCCTGGTCTACAGCGCCTTCAGCTACTTCACGCGCATCGCTGACGCCGGCGAAGAGCACCCGCGCTACAAGGACACCCTGCCCTGGCTGCTCAAGATCCACCACGACCTGCCCGGCCTTCAGGCCGCCACCGAGTACATGTCCGCCTACCCCCGGGAGGTCTTCCCCCCCAAGCTGAAGGACGAGCTGCTGTTCGTCACGGGCCGCTTCTCTTACAGCATTGACGACTACGAGACCGCCTCCGACGCCTTCGGGGCCATCAACAAGGACGCCGGCGAGTTCTACGTCAAGGCGCGCTTCCTGCTGGGCGTGGTCCAGCTTCGCCAGAAGAAGCCCGAGAAGGCCATCAACATGTTCAAGGAGGTGCTGCGCCACTTCCGGGACAACGGCGACGACTTCCCCGGGGCCAAAGCCCTGTACAGCGAGACCCTGCTGAACATGGCCCGGGTGTTCTACTCGACCCAGCAGTACAAGCTGGCCATCAAGTACTACGGCCGCATCGAGAAGTACTCCGAGAACTGGCTGCAGGCCCTGTTCGAGATGGCCTGGACCCACTTCCGCACGGGCGACTACGCCAAGGCCATGGGCAGCCTGCACACCCTGAACTCCCCGTACTTTGAAGAGCAGTACTTCCCCGAGTCCCAGGTGCTGCAGGCCGTGATCCTCTACGCCAACTGCCGCTACGAGGACTCCATCCTGGTGGTGGACCAGTTCGTGAAGAACTACGACACCCTCCGCAAGGAGCTGGCCTCCAACCTGAAGGAAAACGAAGACGCCACGGACTTCTACTACTGGCTGGCCACCCTGGGCACCAAGGGCAAGCTGTTCTCCATGCGCCTCAAGCGCATCTTCAACGTGGCCCTCAACGACGGCAAGCTGTACCGCCTGTTCTCGCTGATCATCAGCCTGAACCGCGAGGAGGCCCTGCTGGAGGCCATGCAGAAGGCGGCCGTGCAGAAGGAACTGGCGGCCCGCCTCCTGGGCGACCTGGTCACCTACCGCGAGCTGGCCATCGGCGAGACCGGCGAGCAGGCCCGCACCAAGCTGACCACCGTCCACAAGGACCTGCGCAAGCTGGTGTCCCAGGCCATGAAGGTGAAGTTCGAGTCCCTGAACGCCCTCAAGGAAATCATCGAAGGCAAGCGCGCCAAGACCAAGGAATCCTCTGACTCCGGCAAGCTGGGCGTGGGCAACACCGAGCTCTACGTCGAGTGGCCCTTCGAGGGCGAATACTGGAAGGACGAGCTGGATTCCTACCTCTTCCGGGTGGAGAGCCTCTGCCCCGAGCGCAAGAAATAAGGAGCACCCCCGATGACCCTGAAGACCCAGCACTACCTGGTCCTGGTGATGCTCTGTGCGTGGGCCCTGCCTGCGGCCGCCCAGGACAAGGGCGCCAAGGCCACCAAGGCCGCCGAGCCCGCCACCCCGGACGGCTTCGTCCCCAAGATTGACCTGGACGGCACCCCCGCCGTGGCCGTGCCCCAGGCCAAGTCCTTCGAAGAGTTCGCCGCCTCCATGAAGAAGCCGCGCATCTCCGCCGAGGACCTGTACCGGGTCAAGCCCACCCAGTCCGAAGAGAAGCTGCAGGCCGCCATTGACAGCCTTTACAGCATCATCGACTACGCCGACGACGAGGATCCCCAGAAGCCCGGTTACCTGGCCCGTCTCGCAGACCTTTACTGGCAGAAGGCGGAAAGCTATTTCATGTCGGCCAACTCGGACGAGATGGACGCCAAGCTCAACGCCGCCCGGGACTCGGAGAACGCGGACCGCATGGCGGAGGCGGACGACGAGAAGCAGCGCCTGCTGGACATGCAGGTGGAGTGGCGCCAGAAGGCCATCAAGATCTACAAGGAGCTGGAGTCCAAGTACCCCGACTACGACAAGCTGGACATGGTGCTGTTCTACCTGGGCAACTTCCTGGGCCAGATGCAGGACGCCGAGGGCTCCTACGAGTACTACGTCAAGCTGATCACCCGCTACCCCGAGTCCAAGTACCTGCCCGACACCCTGGTGAACATCGGCGACTACTTCTTCGACCAGAACGACTTCGGCACCGCCATCCAGTTCTACGGCAAGGTGGGCGCCTTCCAGGAAAGCCACATCTACGGCTACGCCATCTACAAGCTGGCCTGGTGCCACTACAACATGGCCGAGTACCGGGACGCCTTCGCCCGCTTCGTGGAGGTCATCCGCTACAGCGACCAGATGGAGCGCCAGAAGAAGGGCATCCGCATCGGCCTGAAGACGGAGGCCCAGAAGGACCTGGTCCTGGCCTACAGCCAGATTGGCAAGGAGACCCAGGCCATCCCCTTCTTCAAGGAGATCGCCCCGGACATCTACCTGTCCCTGTCTGCCCAGCTTGGCGACCTGTACCTGGACATGGGCGAGCCTGCCAAGTCCATGCGCATGTACAAGACCATCATCAAGGAGAGCCTGGCGGCCAACCCCGACACCTCGGACATCCTGTCCTACCAGCGGGCCATCGTGAACGCCGTGGACCGCACCGTGGACAAGCCCGCCACCGCCAAGGAAGTGCGCCGGCTGGTGGACCTCTACCGGATGTTCAAGGACAAGAAGGACCCCATCCTCGACAAGGAAGAGGCCCGTATTGAAGAGCTGCTGCACCGCATGGCCGTGAACTACCACCTGGAGGCCCAGAAAATTGGCGACAAGCCCACGCAGGTGTTGGCCAAGGAGCTGTACGACTACTACCTGACCCTGTTCCCCGATGCGGACGGCAAGTACCAGATGACCATGAACCTGGCCATCCTGTCCTACCAGTCCGGGGACTACCGCACCGCCGTCCAGAACTACGAGCAGGTCATCGCCCTGCAGCCCGACGGCAAGTACGCCCGGGAGGCCGGCTACACCGCCCTGCTGGCCTACTACAAGCTGATTGACCTCAGCGCCGGCAAGATGAAGGAAGAGGACGAGGGCCTGGGCGAGAACGGCAAGAAAGAGCTGCCCGAGATGGACGCGGCCATGATCAAGGCCTGCGACCGCTTCGTGGACATGAAGCCCGAGGAAGAAGAGGACCTCATCCAGGCCCGCTTCGCCGCCGCCAAGATCTACTACCAGTACAACCACTTCGAGGACGCCATCGCGCGGTTCTCCGCCATCATCGAGGCCCACCCCGGCCACCCCTTCACGCCGGACGCCGCCAAGATGCTGCTGTCCTCCTTCATGATGACCCGCGACATCAAGAACCTGAACCTCTGGGCCGAGAAGCTGTACCGCATGCCCAATCTGGCGCAGGGCGAGCTGCTGGGCATCATCAACAAGATCCGCGACCGGGCCCAGTTCAACCGCTGCTTCGAGTACGAGTTCGAGCGCGCCTACGAGTTGGCCGCCCGCTGCTTCCAGGAGTACGCCCTGGCCTTCCCCCAAAGCACGCTGCTGGACAAGGCCTACTACAACGCCGCCCTCAACTTCCGCCGGGCCAACCTTTACCTGGACGCCCTGCAGGCCAACGCGGGCCTGTATAGCTGCTGCGCCAAGAGCTCGGACCTGGGCCCCCGGGCGCTGTTCCTCATCGCCGACACCTTCCGCATGGCCGCCGTGTACGACCAGGCCGCCCTGTACTTCGAGCGCTACGTCAAAGAGCACCCCAAGGCTGAGAAGACCCGCGAGGCCCTGGCCTACGCCGCCCGCTTCCGCCGCAGTCTGGGCCAGTACAAAGAGGCCATGGACGACTACAACCTGTACATCAAGCGCTTCCCCAAGGACCCCAACGTGCCCGCCGTGTACTTCGACATGGGCATGATGTTCAAGAAGCAGAAAGACAGCGCCAAGGCCTCCGCCCACTTCGACAGCTACCTGAAGAAGTACGGCGACAAGGGTGGCGTGAACCTGGTGCTGGCCTCCTACCAGGAGATCGGCGAGGCCCTGCTGGGCAAGAAGAAGCGCGCCGAGGCTCGCAAGATGTTCGAGAAGGTCATCGACACCTTCAAGGGCCTGGCCCCCGAACAGCGCAAGACCGTCAACAGCAAGGGCATCTTCGCCATCGCTTGGGCCTTCTTCAATCTGGGCGACGACGCCTACCAGGAGGGCGTGGACGTCCAGTTGACGCGCGCCAAGCTCAAGGAGAACACCGAGAAGAAGATCAAGGCCATCCTCGCAGCCGAGCAGTACTACACCACGGTGCTGGCGCTGCGGCACCCCTACTGGAGCACCGCCGCCCTATACAGGATCGGTAGCGCGTGGAAGAAGTTCGCCGCCGAGTTCGAGAACTCGCCGCTGCCGCCGGGGCTGACGCCGGACGAGCAGGAATACTACAAGCTGACCCTCACCGAGGAGGCGGGCAAGTTCCGCCAGAAGGCCGTCGGCGCCTTCAAGAAGTGCATCGAGGAGGCGGTGACCAGCAAGGTCTTCAACGAGTTCACCGAGCAGGCAGAAAAAGAGCTGTCCGAGCTGGAATTCCAGTTCAGCGGCGTGAAGGAGTACAGGGTGCGGCCAGGTTTCTACACCTCCAGCAGCAATCCGCCTGGGATGGTGCGCCCCGAGAAGCGCTTGGAGAGTCGCGGCGCCGAGGACGAGGCGAAGCCCACGGGAGGTGAACAATGAAGACTGCAGCAATTCTGGTTGCCGGGGTGTTTGTGCTGGGGGCTTCGGGGGCTTGGGCCCAGGACGCCCCTGCAGCCGCCTCAACTGCCCCCGCCGCTGCTGCGCCCGCGGCCGAGCAGCCCGCCGAGGACGCCAGCGCCGTGAACGCCGACAGTGCCCCCGTCATGCCCGAGGAGGCCGTTGAGGTCGCCAAGGAAGAGGAGACGGCGGTGCCCCGGCCCAGCGACCCCTACGCCGAGGCCATGTGGCTGTTGGACCGGTCCGTCTACCCCGCGGGGGAGGACAAGGCCCGCCTGGATGAACTGCTGACCGGCCTGTACGCCGGTGGTGACCGTCGTTACGAGGTGGTCTTCAACCTCGGTGTCAGCGCCCTGCGCGCCGGCGACCTGGGCACCGCCGAGGCTCGCTTTGCGGAGGCCCAGACGGAGGCCGCCGCTGGTCGTGGGGACCTGGCCACGGTGCTGGCCATGCAGGGCCGCGTGGCCGCCACCAAGGGAGACTTCGCGGGCGCCGACGCCCTGATGAACCAGGCCCTGGGGGCCAACGAGTACTGCTCTCCTGCCCTGAACCATCTGGCCCGCAAGGCGCTGAACTCGGGGAACCAGGAGGAGGCGCTGGTGCTGTCGCGCAAGGCGCTGCTGGGCGACCCCAACAACATGGACTCCTACCTGACCATGGCCGTGGTCTACTACCAGACGGACCGGTTGGAGTTGGGCATCCTGGTGTGCGAGAGCGCCCTGAAGATCAACCCCGCGGCCTCCACCATCCACAACATCCTGGGCCTCATTTACCTTAAAGAGAATGAAGTGCGGCGGGCCTTTGACCACTTCCAGAAGGCCGTGACGGCGGACCCCGAGAACCTGGACGCCCGCCGGAACCTGGCCAGCTTGGTGCTGAACTACAAGGACTTCCCCACGGCCCTGACGCTGCTGGATGAGGTCCTGAAGGTGACGCCGCTGGACCGCGGCATGCGCATGGGCAAGGCCTTGGCGCTGCGCGGGGTGGGGCGGAACGACGAGGCGCGCAAGGAACTGGAGTTGCTGATCACCGAGGACCAGTCCGACCGGGAAGCCGCCTACAACCTGTGCATCCTGCTGCACGAATATGTCTCCGACTTCGAGGCGGCCCTGGTGCGCTGCAGGGACTTCCAGCGCATGATTGACAGCCGCCACCCCAAGTACGCCGAGATGAAGAAGCGCGTGAAGGGCATCCAGGACACCATCGACGCCATGAAGGAGTTTGGGGACAAGCCCAGACCGGCGGCGGAGGAGAAGCCTGCGGAAGCTGCGCCCGCCGAGGCCGCACCGGCTGAAGCTGCGCCGGCGGAAGCTGCGCCCGTGGAAGCTGCGCCCGTGGAAGCTGCGCCCGTGGAAGCGGCCCCGGCCGAAGCTGCGCCTGTGGAGAAACCGGCTGAGGAGGCCCCCGCGGCCCCCACCGAGCCCAAGAAAGAGCCTTGATTCAGGGGCCCTGTTGGGTTGATATTGGCGGTTCGAATTCGAGTGCGGAGGGAATCATGAAGAAGCTGGTACTGATTCTGGCGGTCACTGCAGGGGTGCTGGGCCTGGAAAGCGTGGCCCTGGCTGCCCCTGGGGACCCCGGCGCCACCGAGTTCAATTTCGACGAGGACGTGCTGACCGTGGACTATCTGAAGCCCGACCTGGAATTCGTCGCCATGGTCGAGCAGGAGCGGATGGCCTCGCTGATTGAGATTCGCAAGGATTTCACCGATGAGGTCATCAAGGCGGCCGAGGAAGTGTACTGAAGGGGTCCCAAATGAATAAAGCTGCCGAAATCACATTGACCGTTTCCCGGCCCGGCGAGGCCGAGCGCGTCATCCGGCTGGACAAGAGCACCGTCGTCCTGGGCCGTGCCCCCACCTGCGATGTGGTGGTGGACGAGGACGGGGTGGGCAAGGAGCACGCCCGGTTGGAGTTCACCCCCGAGGGTGGGCTCAAGCTGGTGGACCTGGGCACCTCTCTTGGCAGCACCCTGAACGGCAACCGGGTAGGGGGCACCACGCTGGTCTCCAGCGGCGACGCCATGAGCATCGGCGCCACCATGATCAAGGTGGTGTTCCGGACCGCTGTGGGGGCCACGACCAAGCCCAACCCCTGGGCCCGCTACGAGAACCCCAAGCGGCCCGTCATCAACGTGGCTCAGGTCTGGGGGGACTCGGTCCTGTCGGTGCAGCGCTTCGGCGCGCACTACCGGCAGAAGGCCCACGCCGTGGTGTTCACGCTGTTGGTCCTGGGCATCCAGGCCTGGGTGCTGACGGACTTCTATCTGGGGTTCCACCAGGCCTACCTGGACGGCACCCTGGACATGACGGGCTATGCCAAGGCCATTCATGACGGCGTATTCCTCATGGGCCTGTCCTTCCTGGTGGCGGACGTCATTGTGTTCGCCATGGTCCGAGAGCTGTTCGTTCCGTCGCGGCACGAACAGGGCGCCAACATCATCGTCGGTCATGGCAGCAAGTCGGACTTCTTCGTGGCGGACGACGCCATCGACCAGGAGTACTACCAACTGGTGCAGCGCCGCGGCGGCCGTCCCAACCTGAACCTGACCAGCCCCCATGGTGGAGGGTTCGGTGCTGGTCAAGGGCCAGAACATCTCCATCGCCGAGCTGCGCAAGACGTCCCTGTTGAAGGAGGGCCGCTACCTGCCCATGGAGTTGGGCACCAAGGCCAAGATTGTCCTGGGGGACTTCACCTTCCTGCTTAGCATGGACCCCTCCATGCAGGAGCCCAAGGGGCGCACCATTTCTCAGATTTCCACGACTTCAGTGGCGTACTTCGCGCTGGCCTTCTTCCTTCATGCGCTGTTCATGCTGGCCGTCATGCTGACGCCCACCGGGGACAACATGGACATCTACACCAAGGAAGTGCCCAAGGTGCTGCAGATGGTCATCCAGGTGCAGAAGCGCGAGTTGGCCATCCAGCGCGAACAGGAAGAGCAGAAAAAGGAACTGGAGAAGGACAAGGCCAAGAAGGAAGAGGTCAAGGACCGCAAGCCCGACGAGGTCGCCGAGGTTGCCCAGGCCAAGACCGAGAAGGCCGCCGAGGTCCAGGAGGTCAAGAAGGCCCAGGCTGTGGTGCTGAAGAAGTCCGACTCGGGCGACAGTGGCCTGAAGCGCACCCTTGAGGTCAAGTCCACCACCACCAAGCGGACGCTGACGTCCACCGTGGTGTCCAAGGCGGCGGTGCGGGACAAGGGCGCCCTGGGTGCTCTGTCCAGCCTGCGGGCGGGGGCGCTGGGCTCGGAGTTCGGCGTGGAGATGAACGTGGGCGTGCCCAAGCTGTTGGGCGAGGCGGCCCTGGATGACCTGGGCGACGACGTGTACGCCAACCTCGGTGGTGGCGGGTCGGACGCCGATCCCTTCGCCATCGCGGGTGGTGGCGGCGGTGGCGGCGCTGGGGGCATTGGCGGCGGCGGCATTGACGGCCGCGAGGGCATGCAGGGCTTCGACGCCTCCATCGGTGCCGACGGGATGGCCATGGGTGCGGCCGCTGGCGTCAAGGGCGGCCCCATCGTGCTGGGCGGCGTGGGCGGCATTGCCGAACTGGAGAAGGACAACCTGGCCAAGAACACCAAGGCCCCCCAGTTCCGCGAGAAGCAGGTCAAGATCCTGCCCAAGGACATCCAGATGGAGGGCGGCGGCAAGCTGGACAAGGAGACCGTCAAGAGCCACATCCGCAAGCAGTTGGGCGGCATCCGCTGGTGCTATCAGAAGGGCTACCAGAAGAACCCCAACCTGGAGGGCAAGGTCACGGTGCGCTTCATCATTGCGACGGCCGGCAAGGTCATCAAGGCTGAGATCGTGAAGTCCACCCTGGGCGACACCGAGGTCGAGGCCTGCATCGAACAGAAGATCCTGTCCTGGCGCTTCCCCGAGCCCAAGGGCGGCATTGTCAAGGTCGTCTACCCCTTCGTGCTTCGCCGCCAGTAGCCTCTTCACAGGCTGCCCTGGAATACCGCCCCGCCCGCGTTGTTCTCTTCTCAGTGTTGACCGGAGGTGAACCCATGAATCGGATTGTTCCGCTGATTCTTGCGTTGATGCTGTTGGCTGCTGCCCCCAGGTCGGGTCTGGGCCAGGAGCGCCTTTGGACCCAGAAGAGCGGCGTGGGGCCCTCGGCGGACGTGCCTGTGACATCCGCAACCTTCTCACGGCTGGCCGAGCAGTTGCTGCCCGCGGTGGTCAGCATCAGCGTGAAGGCCTCCTCGGGCAGGCAGGGACGCTTCTCCACGGGAAACCCCATCTGGGATCAGTTCCTGGGCGTGCGCCCCGAGCGTGAGCGCCTGCAGGAGGGCCTTGGCACGGGCCTCATCATCCACCGGGATGGCTACGTCCTGACCAACAACCACGTCATCGAGAACGCTGTGGACATCCAGGTGTCGATGAACGACGGGCGGCATCTGGAGGCACGGCTGATTGGGGCGGACCCCCGCACCGACCTGGCCCTGCTGAGGCTGGAGGGGCAGGGTGGGTTCCCGGTGGCCCCCCTGGGGGATTCGGAGGGCCTGAAGATTGGCGAGTGGGTGATTGCCATCGGCAGCCCCTTCGGCCTCAGCCAGACCGTCACGGCGGGCATCATCAGCGCCAAGGGGCGCAAGGATCTCAGCCCCGGCAGCGGGCCCCTTTACGAGAACTTCATCCAGACCGACGCCTCCATCAACCCGGGCAACAGCGGCGGTCCCCTGATCAACATGAACGGGGAGGTCATCGGCATCAACACCGCCATCGTCCAGAGTGGGCAGGGCATTGGCTTCGCCATTCCTTCGGACATGATCAAGCAGCTCATCCCCCAGTTGGCCACGGGCAAGGTCCAGCGAAGCTGGTTGGGCGTGGGCATCCAGAAGCTGACGGATGATCTGGCCCGGTCCCTGGGGCTGCGACAGACCAAGGGGGCCCTGATTGCGCGCATCTACGCTGGGTCTCCTGCGGAGGCCGCGGATCTGCGGGTGGGCGACGTGGTGCTGCGCTTTGGCACCCACGAGATTGGGGACTCCAGCGACCTGCCCTGGCTGGCTGCCACCGCGGGGGCGGGGGTGGCCGTGCCCCTGGTCATCTGGCGAGATGGCCGCACCCTCACGGCCACGGTCATCATGGGGACCCTTACGGATGGGGATGAGGGCCAGTCCTATGCGCCCCCCGCGGCCGCACCCCAGGGTCGCAATGAGAGGGTGGACCTGGCCGGCATGACCCTACGCAACCCCACCCAAGAGGAGCGGCGAGCCAACGGGCTGGGCCAGGCCCTGGGCGTGGTGGTGGAGCGGGTCGCGCCCAACGGGTCGGCGGCGGCGGCGGGCCTGCGCCCCGGGGACGTGGTGCTGCGGATTGGTTACCGGAAGTTGGGCGGGGTAGGGGAGCTGACCAAGGTCGTCCAGGCCCTCGCCAGGGGCAGCATGGTGTCCCTTCACGTTCTGCGCGACGGCGAGTACCTCTGGGTCGCCGTGAAGGTCTGAGGCCCGCTTGGGAAGCCGCTCCCACCGCAGCGGTTCAGTTGTAGTACCAGGCCCCTTTTTCGCGTCTTCTCCACCTCCCAGGCCCCCCAGCGGTCTGACGCGCCGCGTCCAGTGCGTGTTTATTTCCGGTGCAGGGTTGAGAGAAGCCCCCCCCTTTGAAAGACTCCGCCTTTATTTGGAGGTGCCGTACTGCGCCTCCGGTCGAAGATCTTCTGCCAGTGTTGGCGAAAGGATGAGTAGCAGATGAGTGAGAAGCTGTCCCGTCTGGCCCGTAAGGTAGTTGACGGGGATACCCGTTGCCATTTCCAGTTTGCTGGCCAGGGTGGCCGTTGGTTCCCCGAGCTTCAGGCCGCCTATAACTATTCCCCGGAAGTCGAAGCGCTGATCCGCCATGTGTCCCCGGTCCTCATGGAGGCCTCGTGGGCTGACGATATTCGCAAGAGCGGCATCATCTCCAAGCCCATTGATCTGTTGTCCTGGCTCACCGAGGGCACCCAGCCCTCCGACGCGGTGCTGTCCTCGTCGACGGTGTCCCAGCCCCTCATCTACCTGACCCAGGCGGTCGCCATCATGCGCTCCCGGGCGGCCGGGTTTCCGCTGTCCGCCGAGGCCTCGCTGGCCAGCGTGGTGGGCCACTCCCAGGGCATCATGGCGGCGGTGCTGCTGAGCCTGGGCGGCGAGGGCAAGACCTTCGCCGAGGACGTCACCCGGGGCGTGCTTTGGATGCTGCGCCAGGGCTTCCGTATGCAGGAAGCCGCGGGTCCCTCCACGGTGTCCGCCAGGCTCGAACGCCTGGGCCGCGAGTCCGGTGATGGCGTGCCCTCTCCCATGGCCTCCGTGGCGGGCGTCTCCTTCGCCGACCTGAACACCGCCGTGGCTGCCCTGAACGCCGCGCTGCCCGCCGACCGGCAGGGCTATGTGACGCTGAAGAACGCCCCTCGCCGGGCCGTCGTGTCAGCCCCCGTGGAGACCCTGGTGGCCCTCCGCGACAAGCTGCGCAACGCCCCCGGCCTCAAGTGGGAGTACCTGGCCACCACGGCCCCCTTCCACTGCGCCTACATGGCCCCCGCCATGGAGGTCTTCAAGGCCGACTTGAAGCGCCTGGGCTTCGGCCACCGCAAGGCCAAGCTGCGCATCCCCGTGTACGAGACCTCCAAGGGCGAGAACCTTCAGACCGTGAAGAGCCTGGACGAGGCCCTGGTGCGGGACATGTTTGTGAACACCGTGGACTGGACCGCCGTCTGCGCCAAGCTGGTGGAGGCCGGCCCCGCCGTGGTGGTGGACCTGGGCCCGGACGAGCAGGCCGTCAGCCTGACCCGTGCGAACACCGTGGGCTTTGGCCTCTCCGTGCTGTCCGGTCGGCTTGCCGACGACCGCGAGAAGACCTACTCCGCCTCCGAGGCGCCCGAGGCCCCCGCTTCTTGGACCTCCTTCGCCCCCGTCACCGCCACCATCGGCAAGACCAAGGTGCTGGCGAATCGCTTCACGGCGCTCACCGGCTACGAGCCCATCGTGGGCGGTGGCATGACCCCCACCACCAGCACGCCTGAGCTTGTCGCCGCCGCCGCCGCCCAGGGCTTCCTGGTGGAACTGGCCGGCGGTGGCCAGCCCACCCGCGAGGCCATGGCCAACCGCCTGGACGCTCTCAGGGAAATGCTGCCCGCCGGGCGCGGCTTCGTCTTCAACGCCCTTTACCTTGATCCCTACCTGTGGAAGTTCCAGGTGCCCATGCTGCTGGAATACCGCCGCAAGGGTTACCCCATCATCGGCGTCACCATCTCCGGCGGCGTGCCCCCCAAGGATGAGGCCATTGCGCGGCTGCGGGACTTCTTCGCCGCGGGCATCCGCGTCAACTCCCTGAAGGCCGGCTCGGACAGCGAAATCGAGCGCGCCCTGGCCATCTGCGACGGCATCCCCGAGGAGACCATCATCCTGCAGGTCGAGGGCGGCCTGGCCGGTGGGCACCACTCCATGCACCACCTGGAGACCCTGCTGGAGAAGAACTACCGCGCCATCCGTGAGCGCAGCAACGTGGTCCTGGTGGCCGGCGGCGGCATCGACAGCCCCGCCCGCGCCCAGGCCCTGCTGGACGGCACCTGGGTCTCCGAAGGCGTGGCCCCCAAGCCCGTGGACGCCATCCTGGTGGGCACGGTCCTCATGACCGCCGCCGAGGCCAAGACCAGCGAGCCCGTGAAGGACGCCCTGGTGAAGGCTAGGGGCGAGCGCAAGCTGCCCGGCTTCGGTCAGAAGGCCGGCGACGTCATCTCCGGCCGCTCCTCCCTGGACGCGGACATCTACTTCCTGGACAACCACGCCGCCAAGGCCAGCTTCGAGATCAAGAAGCTGCTGGACTCGGGGGCCAAGCCCGAGGAGCGCAAGGCCGAGTTGGTGGCCCTGCTGGCCAAGACCTGCAAGCCCTACTTCGGAGACGTGGAGAGCCTGACCTACCTGGGCGTGCTGCGTCGCCTGCAGGAGCTGATGGCCCCCGGCAGCATCCCCGCCAGCCTGTTGCCCTTTGGCGACTTCTACGACCGCAGCTTCTTCACCCGCTTCCAGGACTTCGCCCGTCGGGCCTTCGAGCGCCTCTGCCCCGACTGCGTGGCCCTGCTTGGCAAGCTGACCGCCGACAACCCCAAGGCCTGGGTGACGGGCCTGGCCAAGAGCTGCGCCCAGCTTGACGCCGCCCTTGTCAGCCGCGAGGACGCGGACCACTTCCTGGCCCTCTGCGACGCCCCCGGAAAGCCCGTGAACTTCATCCCCGTCATCGACGCCCGGGTGCACCGCCGCCTGCTGTCCGACAGCCTGTGGCAGGCCCATGACCCCCGCTTCGACGCCAGCAGCGTCTTCGTCATTCCCGGGCCCAGCGCCCTGCAATGCGTGGATTGCAAGAACCGGCCCGCCGCGGACATCCTCCGAGGCTTCCTCGGCGCGGCCCTGAAGGCCAAGGCCAGCGTCAAGCTGGGCTTCCGCAGCGACGCCCTGGCCGGCTCCGCCCCCGCCTGCTTCGAGGGCCTGTCCGATCAGCCCGCCGTGGCCGCCCTCAAGGCCGCCGTGCTGGCCACCGAGGTGCTGGATGGCGCCACCTTCCGGCCCAACTTCCTGCGCGCCTGGATGGAGGCCGCCCAGACCTGCACTGTCAAGCAGGGCGCCGGCAAGGCCGTGTTCACCGCCGCCGCTGAGGGCGTGGTCCTCTTCACCCTGGAATCCGACGGCAGCGCCGTGAAGGTCAAGCTGCCCATCCCCGTGCTGGCCGAGACCTTCACCGCCAACGGCAGCTTCGACCCCCTGGCCCCCGTCAGCATCAGCTATCCCAAGCTGCCTGCGGAGGTCTTCGCCCTCTACAAGCGCATCTGGGGCGGCAAGTCCACCCTGGACATCGCGCGCTTCAAGGCAGTTCTGGGCGACGGCAGCGGCCCCAAGTCCGCCATCTCCACCGTCTTCGCCGAGGCCTGGCCCGGCGTCACCGCACTCATGCTGGCGGACCTCCCGGTCATGGACTTCACCCGCCTGCTGCACCTGACCCAGGAGGTGGGCGTGCTGCCCGAGGGCGCCCCCGAGGCCAACGAGGCCGCCGTCACCAACATCATCACCAACGAGTCCGGCACCGTGGTGGAGATCTGCGCGCGGGCCGGTCGCACCTGGTCCCGCAGCGCCTTCTTCGTCCGCGGCGAGAAGGGCACGGGCATGAAGAAGTCCCGCAAGGGGCTGGCCTCTCCCTTCGCCGAGGACCCCATGGAGTTGGGCTCCAGCCTGGCCCCCAAGCGGTTGGCCGTCCGGGACTTCGAGGCCCCCTGGGATACCCTGGCCTACGCCGACTCGGGCAACGACCGCAACCCCCTGCACCTGTCTCCCTTCGTGGCCATGATGGCGGGCTTCGACCGCCCCGTGGTGCACGGCATGTGGACCCTCAACCGCAGCTTGGTGGAGGCCCAGTCCTACCTGTCCGAATACAGCGAGCAGCTTGAGTGGGCCAAGGGCTCCTTCCTGGCCCCCGTCTTCCCCGGCGACCCCATCACCCTGGAGATCTTCCTGGTGGGCTTCGCTGACGGCGCCCGCAAGCTGCGCCTCCTGGCCACCGTGGGTGGCAAGCCCGTGATGGAGGCCTTCGCCCGCGCCCGCGCCCCCCGCTGCGCCTACCTGTTCACCGGTCAGGGTTCCCAGTTCCAGGGCATGGGCCTGGGGCTGGCCGCCCGCTCCAAGGCCGCCGCGGACATCTGGAACCGCGCCGACAAGCACCTGCGTCAGGTCTACGGCTTCTCCATTCGGCAGATCGTCAAGGACAACCCCAAGGTCCTGGCCTTCCGCGGCACCAAGGTGTCCCACCCCAAGGGCGTGCTCAACCTGACCCAGTTCACCCAGGTGGCCCTCTCTGTCACCGCCCTGGCCCAGGACGCGCACCTCAAGGCCAGCGGCCTGAAGGCCTCCGAGGGCATGTTCGCCGGGCACTCCCTGGGCGAGTACGCGGCTCTCGGGTCCCTTGGGATCATTGAGTTGGAGAAGCTGCTGGACGCCGTCTACTGGCGGGGCCTGACCATGCAGAACTACGTGCCCCGGGACGCTCAGGGCCGCTCTCCCTACGGCATGTCCGTGCTGCGCCCCTCCATGGCGGGCCTCAACGAGAAGGCCATGCTGGACCTGGTGGACGCCATCGCCAAGGAGCTCAAAGGCCTGCTGCAGGTCGTGAACTACAACATCTCCGGCCGCCAGTACTCGGTGGTGGGCGAACTGCCCCTGCTCAAGGAACTGGAGAAGCGCCTGCTGGCCCGCGCCAAGGACCCCTCCAAGTCCCCCGTCATCCCCATCCCGGGCATCGACGTGCCCTTCCACTCGCGGCAGTTGCTGCCCGGTGTGGACGCCTTCCGGGAGGTCATCCGCCGCGTCATTCCCGAGCGCGTCAACCCCACCGTGCTGGAGGGCCGCTACATCCCCAACCTCATGGGCAAGCCCTTCACCATGACCCTGGACTTCATCAAGGAAGTGGTGGCCTGCAGCGGCAGTCCCGAGTTGACCGCCATCCTCAAGAAGCCGGCCCTGCTGAAGACCAGCCCCGATCTGGTCTGCTCCACCATGCTGCGGGAGTTGCTGTCCTACCAGTTCGCCTCCCCGGTGCAGTGGATCGACACCCAGCGGGTGCTGCTGTTCCGCCCCGAGACCCGCGTCTCACGCATTGTGGAACTGGGCCCCAGCCCCGTGCTGACCAACATGGCCAAGCAAAGCGTGCAGGTCGAGGGCAGCGCCATCTTTGAGCCCGAGATCTACCACGCCGAGGCCGACGAGAAGGGGCTCAACATGGAGTCCGTGGAGGAGGTGGCCGCCCCCAGCGCCCCCGCCCCCGCCCACCGTCCCGCCGCGCCCGCCGCCGCCGCTGCTCCCTCCGCCGCCGCCCCCGCGGCCGCTGCTGCCCCTGCCGCTGTGGCCCCCGCCGCCGGTGGTTCGGGCAAGGATCCCAAGGACGCCCGCGTGCCCTTCGTGGCCCGCATCCAGTCCATGCTGTCCTACAAGATGGGCGGCGTGCGTCCCCCCGTGGACAAGAGCATCGAGGCCCTTTGCGAGGGCAACTCCGCCCGTCGCAACGAAGTGATGAGCGACCTCAAGGCCGAGTACGCTGTGGCCCTGGAAGGCGCCCACACCCTGGCCCTCAAGGACCTGGCGGCCGAGCTGGCCAAGGCCAAGGGCGAGGCCTTCAGCGGCCTGGGTGCCTACACCAAGGGCATGCTGGACAAGCTGTTGCCCACCCGCGTCTCCATGACCCCGGCCCAGCTTGCCGACGCCCTCAAGACCAAGTTCAAGGTCCCCGAGGGTGTGGCCCTGGACTTCGTGGCCGTCTCCATCCCCGAGTTCATGCTGGCCAAGGCCGGCATGGATGCGGCCACCGCTGACGCCTGGGTGAAGGACCTCTTCGTCACCCACCTGCGCTCCCTGGGCTGCGAGCCCTCCTCCGGCGGCGCTGGCGGCGCTGGCGGCCCCTCCGTCTCCATTGAAGAAGTGAAGTCCATGCTGATGGGCAAGGACTCCGCCTTTGTGGAGGCCGTGGACGCCCTGCTGCGCTTCGTGGGCCGCGAGTCCCCCGAGGCCAAGGACGCCCCCGTCCCCGTGGTCCACGCCGCCGATCTGGAGGCCCTCTTCGAGGAGGCCGACCGCATCCTTGCCCCCGCCTTCGACGAGCGCAAGGTGGTGGTGTTCAGCGAGCCCCTGGCCTGGTTCAAGCGGGATCTGCTGGCCTGGTTCGCCGGCGACCTGGAGGCCAGCCCCGAGTTCGCCGCCCGTTACCAGACCTTCAAGGGCAACGCCGAGGTCAAGGACATGGTGGCCTTCCTGTCCGGCAAGTACGGCAAGAAGGCCGTCGCCGGCGCCGCCGACCTGGACCTCCCCGCGCTGCTCAAGGAGTTGGCCATTCGCAAGCCCGTGCCGGGGCTCTACGCCATGAAGACGGACCCCCGCCTGGGCGTCCGCTTCACCGTCAGCAAGACCGACACCGACACCATCCTAGGCAAGGCCGCCTATGACCGCGACTTCACCACCGTGCTGGTCTCCGGCGCGGGCCCCGGCTCCATCGCCGAGAGCGTGGTCGCCCAGCTTCTGCTGGCCGGCAAGCGCGTCATCGTGACCTCGTCCTCCACCACCTACGACCGCACCAAGGCCTGGCGTCACCTGTACCAGAAGCACGCCACCGCCGGCGCCACCCTCACCGTGCTGCCCGCCAACGGCGGCTCCCGCGGGGACATGGATGGCGTGGTGCGCTGGTGCTTCAAGAACGACCTCATCCCCGAGCTGGTCCTGCCCTTCGGCGCCATCGGCCAGCTTGGCTACACCGGCGGGGTCAACCCCGGTCGCGTCTTCGCCGCCGCCCGCATCATGCTGCTGGGTGTCGGTGATCTGGCTGCCTCCCTGGCCGCCGCTGCCGCCGAGGCCTCCCTGGATCGCAAGATCGTCCTGGGCTTGCCCCTCTCTCCCAACCACGGCCAGTTCGGTGGCGACGGCGTCTACGCCGAGATCAAGCTTGGCCTGGAGGCCCTGCTCTTCAAGGCCCGCAGCGAGCCCCTGCTTGCCGCCACCCTGAACGTCTGTGGCATCAGCATCGGCTGGACCCGGGGCACGGGCCTCATGTCCGCCCACGACGCCGTGGCCTCCTCCCTGGAGAAGGAGTGCGGCGTGCGCACCTTCAACGGCGAGGAGACCGCCGCCCTCATCCTCCACTGCCTGCGCAGCAAGGTGGCCCTGGATGAACCCCTCATCTTCGCCATCCACGGCGGCATAGAGGGCCTGATGGACCTGGGCAAGCGCGTGGCCGCCATCCGGGCCCGCGGCACCGCCCCCGTGGCCCCCGCAGCCCCCAACGCCACCCGTTACAACCCCGTGGACTGGAACCCCATCCCCCAGGAGGCCACCGTCCGGGCCCTGGCCGACAAGGCCTCCGCCTGGAAGACCAAGGTCAGCGACCCGGCCAGCGCCGTGGTGGTGGTGGGCTTTGGCGAGGTGTCTCCCTACGGCAACTCCCTGACCCGCTGGCAGCTTGAGTGCACCGGCAAGCTGTCCCTCGAGGCGGCCACCGAGCTCGCCTGGATGATGGGCCTGCTGGAATACCGGAAGACCGACGAGGGCGCCTCCTTCGTGGACACCAAGACCGGCAAGACCGTCCCCGACTGGGAGATCAAGGCCCGCTACGAGGACGAGATCCTGGCCCACACCGGCGTGCGCTTCCTGGAAGAGGAGCACATGGGTGTGGAGCACACCAAGGTCCCCGTGATGGCCAACGTGCTGCTGGAGAAGGACTTCGAGTTCAACCCCGGCGACCGCGCCGCCGCCCAGCTCTTCCTGGACATGAACCCCACGGCGAAGCTGATCGACAAGGACGGCACCCTCAAGATCCTGCTGCCCAAGGGCTGCATGGTGCGCGTCACCCGGGCCCTGCGCCTGGACCGCTGGGTCGCCGGCCAGATCCCCAAGGGCTGGAGCGCCAGCCGCTACGGCATCCCCGACCGCATCGCCAAGAACGTGGACCCCGTCACGCTGTACAACCTGGCGGCCACCGCCGAGGCCTTCATCTCCATGGGCCTCACGCCCCAGGAGCTGATGACCTACATCCACCCCGCCTTCGTGGGCAACACCCAGGGCTCGGGCATGGGCGGGCTCAAGTCCATCGCCCAGCTCTTCCAGAACTACCGTGAGGACAAGGACTCCCGGGGCGACATCCTCCAGGAGACCCTCATCAACGTCACCGCCGGTTGGCTGGTGCAGGACTACATCGGGGGCATGGGCCCGGCCTACAACCCCGTGGGCGCCTGCGCCACCGCCGCCGTCTCCATCGCCGCCGCCTGCGACATGCTGAACCTGGGCCGCGCCGAGCTGGTGGTGGCCGGTGGCTTCGACGACCTCAGCGTCGAGGGCAACCTGGGCTTCACCTGGATGCAGGCCACCGCCCGCACCGAGGACATGCTGGCCAAGGGCATCGAGGCCAAGGCCCACTCCCGCTCCAACGACTGCCGCCGCGGCGGGTTCGTGGAAGGGCAGGGCGGCGCCACGTTGCTGTTGACCACCTTTGGCAAGGCCGTGGAACTGGGCCTCCCCGTCTACGGCGTGGTGGCCATGGCCGAGACCCACACGGACGGCTACGCCACCTCCATCCCCGCTCCCGGTCTGGGCCTCCTGGCCATGGCCGCGGAGTGCGGCCGCAAGGAGAGCGTCATGGCCATGGCCCTCAAGCGTTGGGGCCTGACCGTGGACGATCTCATGGTGGCCTCCAAGCACGACACCTCCACCCTGGCCAACGACGTCAACGAGTCCAAGCTGTTGCACCTGCTGAACAGCAAGCTGGGCCGCAGCGCCGGCAACCCCCTGGTGGTCCACTCCCAGAAGACCATGATTGGCCACGCCAAGGGCGGCGCCGCCGGTCCCCAGGCCATCGCGGTGTGCCAGATGCTGCAAAGCGGCTGCATCCCGGGCAACCCCAACCTGGACAACCCGGACCGCGTCATCACGGCCTTCAAGGAGATCCTGCTGACGGACCGCGCCATGCAGCTTCCCTTTGTGAGCGCGGGCATGATAAGCTCCCTCGGCTTCGGCCACATGGGGGCCGCTGCGCTCTTCGTGAACCCCGGCTTCGCCTTCAAGACCCTGTCCAAGAAGGAACTCGACGCCTACCTCACGAAGCTCGCGGCGCGGCGCAAGGTGGCCGGTAAGCGTTGGGCTGACAGAATCTGCAGCAACGCGGCCTACGCCTCCGGGTCCGACCCCCGCGACTGCGAGCAGATCCTCTTTGGAGCTTGCAAATGATCCTTGGCCTTGGCCTTGATTTGGTCGACATCACCGAGTTCGAGCATCGCCTGGACGATCAGTTCTTCGTCCGGGCGGTGTTCTCGGCTCACGAGATCTCTTTTTGCGACGCGCAGCCCGGGGCCAAACGGCGCCTGCAAAGCTATGCAGGTCGCTACGCCGCCAAGGAGGCCCTCATCAAGGCCTTCGACACGGCCCGGCTGACCCACCCGGTGCAGCCCCCCACATTCGAACTGTCGGACATCGAGATCCGGGGTACCCGCTCGGGCCCGCCCCGCTTCTCCCTCACCCCCGCCATCGCCGAGAAGATGGACATCCTGGGCGTCAAGCGCGCCCACCTAAGCATCACCCACGACGGGCACTCCACTGCCGCCGTGGTGATCCTCGAGGCCTGAGTCCCGCTGCCCTGGGGGCAACCTGCATACTTATTTGTTGAACCACTCTTGACGGGTCCACTGGCAGGGTGTTACCTTGCCGTTGTTCTTGCACAACTTGAAGACCGCTGCCCTTCCCGCTGGTGACTTGCGTCAACTCAACGAGGAGGTCGACATGAACGCGTTTGACCGGATCGTGCAGCGCAAGTTCTCACCCCCGGTGGCGGCCCGCTTCCTGGCAGCGGCCAGGGCCCTTGAGGAGGGCTTCCCGGAACTGGACGCCCCCTCCATCTACCAGCACATGTTGGGCTGCCTCAGCCCCGAGGAGGTGGCCGACGGATACCTGGCGGCCTACCCCGGCTACCGGTTCGTGGACCCCTTTGCCCGGGCGGAGGGGCCCACCATCTACTTCTTCCTGGACCCCCGGCTGCGCAAGGCCTGCGCCGCCGCCCGGGTGGTCCCCTTGGGCTCCAACGCCACCCAGATCACCTTCGCGGCCTCCTCCCCGACGGTGCCCCCGGGGCTGCTTGCGGACCTCTGCGCCTCCACCCCGTTCTCGGGGCTCCAACCCAAGATCCTGGGGCTGGCTCCGTCGGTCCACGTGGACATCTTCTGGGAGTCCCTGGACTGGCTGGTCAGCCTTGGGGAAAGCCAGGGGGACAGGTACCCCATCAAGGTGGACGGGCACTACTTCTTCGTCCCCCCGGACCAGCCGCGGAAGCTGGCGGAGCTTGAAGAGAAGATGCGCCACGCCTTCGCCTCGGACCTCCGGCGGGCCTGCCTGCGCTACGGCTCCACCCGGCTGTCCCGGCGCCTGCTGCGGACCCTGCTGGTGCTGTTACGGGTGGAGAACCACTCCAGGGACCTGAACAACCCCCACGATCCCTACAACATCTTCCTGTTCCAGCTTCGGCGTCTGGTGGGGCTGGGCTTCGCCTCCCAGATCCCCGTCAGCCCGCCCCTGTACAACGTCAGCGCCGTCCTGCGGGGGGATGGCCAGGGGCTGCGGCAGGAGACCCAGGTGCAGGAGATCTGCAAGAGAATCCAGGCCGAGCTGGCGGACATCAAGTACGACAACATTGATATCCACGACTGGTTCGACAAGGTGGTCACCCAGCTCAACGATCTGGTGGTCTTTGGCTGCCCCTCCATGATCATCAACAAGGTCTTCGCCAACCGCTGCATCGAGCAGGCCCCCGAGAACGTCACCTCCGTGGTGACCTGGAACATGACCCAGGGGGGCGACCTGCCGCGGCGCGACTCCATGTTCTATCTGGACTCCATCTCCAAGGTCATGGAGGGCCTGTTCGGCCAGGGGTTGATCCGCTACACGCTGCCCCAGTACCTGCAAAGCACCAGCACCAACCACCGCCACACGGGCCGCTTCTTCGTGGGGGTCCAGCACTGCCTGGAGAAGGATAACCTGCTGCTGGTGGAGCGCGGCGTGGGGCAGATCATGTCGGGCCTGGCGGCCAGCTCCGACGCAGTGGAGGCCTACGCCATCGTGGGCAACTCCTCCAAGTTCATCCACAACGAGGCGGGCAAACCCGTCGAAACCGTGGCCCAGCTCAGCGGCCCCTACCTGTGGGAGGCCCTGCGCGAGTACGAGCTCATCCCCGCCAACGCCTTCACCCGCGTGATCAGAAGAAGAAAAACCAGAAGGTAACGGAATTGAGCCCAGCCGTGTCCGTCCAAGCCGCGCACGCAGTAAGCGGATCTTCTTGGGCTACTCTGCGAAGCAACTCTCGTTTGGCTGGTTGATTACGCCGCCCTGGCCGTCGGGGCCGTCGTTGGTGCCGGGCAGGCCGCCCTTGCCACCCAGGCCCGCGTAGCCCTCCTGGGCGAAGTCGTTGCCGCTGCACGTGGGGCTGCTGTCGCCCTGCCAGAGGATGCCGAAGGACACTCCCCCGGAGCCCCCACCGCCCGCGCCGCCGCTGCCACCCTTGCCGCCCGCGCCACCGGCCCCACCGCCGCCCTCGTTGTCGGACTGCCCACCAGGGGTGCCGTTGCCACCGGTGCCGCCGCCCCCGGCGCCACCGCCGCTGCCGCCGGTGCCACCGTTGCCCCCGAAGCGGAAGTGGATCTGGTTGTCCAGGATGCGCGCGCTGCTGTTGAAGGCCAGGATCCCGACGGAGCCGCCGCCGC
>CAIXZC010000050.1 GCA_903923815.1 uncultured Myxococcales bacterium | reverse complement strand
GGGCCACCCCTTCGCCAAGGAACTGCTGGACTTCCCCACGCGCCTGGCTCTGTGCCACGCGGCCTTTGATGATCTGGGGCCCCGGGTGGAGGTCCTGGATCTTGAGGGCCGGCGCAGCCCCTCCTATACGATTGACACGGTGTTGGAGTTGCAGGACCGCTTCCCCCAGCACGCCTTTCGGCTGCTGCTGGGGACGGACAATCTGGCGGACCTGCCGCGCTGGAAGGACTCCGCACGGCTGCTGACGCTGGCGCCGCCGCTGGTGCTGGGGCGTGAGGGTAGGGGACAGGCCGGGGCCAGCGTGCCCGTGGTGCTGCCGGATCTGTCCAGTTCCGAGATTAGGGCGCGGCTGGGGACGGGGGACCTGGGGGCCCTGGACCTGCTGCCCGCCAAGGTGGCCGAGTATGTTCGCCAACGGGGCCTCTACGGGCCGGGGACCAGCCCCAGACAGGAAGAACCATGATTCGAAGCGTGCTGGTGATGGGCATGGGACGGGTGGGATCGAGTCTGGCGCCCTGGTTGGCCTCCGGCGGCCTGGAGGTGCGCTGGTGGAACCGCTCGCCCCTGGACGCCGAACTGCTGGACCTGCTGGCCCTGGCGGGGGTGCTGCCTCTGGACCCCACGGAGCCCGCGCCGGAGCTGGTCCTGGCGGCCCTGCCCGAGGCCCTCTTGCCGGCGGTCCCGGGAATGCTTGCCAAGATGCTGCCCGGAGCTCTGCCCCTGCTGGTCCACACCTCTGGCGGCGCGGCCCCCGAGCTGTGGTCCGATTACCGTGGGGCCAAGGCTCGCATGCACCCCCTGCTGCCCTTCACCGCCCGAGGCCAGCACCTGCCCGAGCAGCCCCCCGTGCTGTTTCTGGTGGGTGGGGACGAAATGGCCGCCCGGGCCGCACGGGAGCTGGTGCTGCGCTGCAACGGCCGGCACCTGGATGCGCCCGTTCAGCTTCAGCCCGCGCTGTACCACGCGGCCTGCGTGTTGGCCTGCAACTTCCCAGCGTTTCTGGGGGCTTCTGCCCAGTCCGCGTTCCAGGCCGCGGGGCTCACCCCCCACCAGTCCACCGAGGCCACCACCGCCCTGATGGCCAGCATGCTGGAGCTGGCGGGCCGCGTGGGCTTCGGCGCCGCCGTGTCCGGGCCCGCCTCCCGGGGCGAGACTCCCATCCTCCAGCAGCACGCCCGAGCCCTGGCCGCCACCGACGCCGAGCTTGCCGCCGTCTACGAGTTGCTGGCCGCCACCATCCTGCGCCGGCGGGAACTTTTGCTTGACGGGGCCAAGGGAAACCAATAAACCGTTCGCTGTTCACTTCGAAGCCAGGGGCGGTCCCCGAAGGGTAGCTCGCCATGAGTCCAAAGGCCAAAGTCACCAAAATCGTTGTCGATGAGCGGCGCTGCAAGGGCTGCGGTATCTGTATCGCGCTGTGCCCCAAGCAGGTGCTGGCCCTGAAAAAGCAGAAGTGCCGGGTGGAGCGGCTGGAGGTCTGCATAGGCTGCGACCTGTGCCAGCTTCGCTGCCCGGATTTCGCCATTGAGGTTGTCCACGAGGGCAACGACGAAGGCCAGGGAGGCGAGTCCAATGACGGCTGAGACCAAGACCATGCGCCAGCGGCCGCCCATGCTGCTAACCGGCAACGAGGCCGTGGCTGAGGCTGCCATCGACGTGGGCTGCCGCTTCTACGCCGGCTACCCCATCACCCCCTCCACGGAGATCGCTGAATCCCTGGCGGCCAAGCTGCCTCGGCTGGGCGGCAAGTTCATCCAGATGGAGGACGAGATTGCCTCCCTCAGCGCCGTCATCGGGGCCGCCCTCACCGGCGCCAAGGCCCTGACGGCCACCTCGGGGCCCGGGTTCTCCCTCAAGCAGGAGGCCATCGGCTACGCCTGCGAGGCGGAGATCCCCTGCGTCATCGCCAACGTCATGCGGGGCGGTCCCAGCACGGGCCTGCCCACCCACCCGGCCCAGGGCGACGTCATGCAGGCCCGCTGGGGCACCCACGGGGACCATCCCATCGTGGCCTACTGCCCCGAGAGCGTGCAGGAGACCTACCTGTTGACGGTCAAGTCCTTCAACGTGTCCGAGCTGCTGCGCAACCCGGTCATCCTGCTGCTGGACGAGATCATCGGCCACGTCACCGAGAAGGTCCGCCTGCCCTTTGTGGAGGACCTGACCATCATCAATCGCAAGACGCCCTCCGAACCTCCCTCCGAATACCTGCCCTACCGCGTGACCGAAGACTTGGTGCCCCCCCTGGCGGCCTTCGGGTCGGGCTACCGCTTCCACGTCACGGGCCTGCTGCACCAGGAGTCGGGCTTCCCCTCCAACGACTCGGCGGTGGCCGAGGCCCTGATGCTGCGACTGATGGCAAAGGTGGACTATCACCTGGACCAGATTGAGGACAACGAGGAGTTCCTGCTGGAGGACGCTGAGGTCATCCTGTTCGCCTATGGGGCCGTGGCCCGCAGTGCCCGCAGCGCCGTCAAACGTGCCCGCGCCGAGGGTCGCCGCTGGGGCCTGTTCCGTCCCCGCTGCATCTGGCCCTTCCCGGAGAAGCGGCTGTTCGAGCTGGCCGCCGGCAAGAAGGGCATCGTCTGCGCCGAGATGAACCTGGGTCAGCTTGCCGGGGAAGTGAAGAAGTCCGTCGAGGGCCGCTGCCCCGTGCACAGCCTGGGCAAGGTCGGTGGCCTGGCCATTCCCCCCGACGAGATCTACGACTTCGCCCTTGGGAGGAGCTGATGCAAATCGCGGAAAAATACCTTCGCCAGGAGCGCATCCCCCACATCTGGTGTCCGGGCTGCGGCAACGGCATCGCCCTTGGGGCCTCCCTGCGCGCCCTGGATCGCATGAACTGGGACATGAACAAGGTGGTCATGGTGTCGGGCATCGGCTGCTCCAGCCGCGCCACGGGCTACGTGGACGCCTGCACCCTGCACACCACTCACGGTCGCGCCCTGGCCTTCGCCACGGGCATCAAGCTGGCCCGCCCCGAGCTGAAGGTCATCGTCATGACCGGTGACGGCGACGCCTCGGCCATCGGCGGCAACCACCTGATCCACGCGGCGCGCCGCAACATCGACCTGACCGTCATCCTCTACAACAACTTCATCTACGGCATGACCGGCGGGCAGTGCTCGCCCACCACGCCCTGGGGCGCCTGGTCCAGCACCACCCCCGACGGCAACCCCGACCGGGCCTTCGACATCTCCGCCCTGGTGGCCGCCGCGGGCGCCTCCTTCGTGGCCCGCTCCACGGTGTACCACGTGGTCCAGCTGGAGAACTACATCCACCGGGCCCTCAGCACCACGGGCTTCTCCATGGTGGAGGCCATGACCCCCTGCCCCACGGCGTACGGGCGCAAGAACAAGCAGAAGACCCCGGCCCTCATGATGGAGGCCCTGAAGGCCGCCGCCAAGCCCATCGACAAGGCCCCCCCGGAGGGCTACGACGACTCGGTGATCCCCGTGGGCGTGGTGGTGGACCGGCAGAAGCCCGAGTTCGTCACGGAATACGAGAAGATGGCGCAACGACTCAGGGATGCAGACAAATGAGCTTCAGATACGAGATCAGACTCAGTGGTTCGGGCGGGCAGGGCTTGATTCTCATGGGCAAGGTGCTGGCGGAGGCGGCGGCCATCTACGAGGACCGCAACGCCACCCAAAGCCAGTCCTACGGCCCCGAGGCCCGGGGCGGTGCCAGCAAAAGCGAGGTCATCATCTCCGACGAAGAGATCGACTTCCCCAAGGCCGGCGCCCTGGACCTGCTGCTGGCCTTCACCCAGGAGGCCTGCGACAAGTACTCGGTGGACCTGAAGCCCGAGGGCCTGCTGCTGGTGGACAGCGAGTTCGTCTCCAAGCTGCCCCCCCTGGCCCGCAACGTCACCAGCCTGCCCCTGCAGGAGCTGGCCCGAACCCGCGCCGGCAGCCCCCAGATGGCCAACATCCTGGCGCTGGGCGTGATTGTCGAGCTGGCCAACTTCGTCTCCCGCGAGTCCGTGGAGTCTGCCATCCGCGCCCGCGTGCCCCGGGGCACCGAGGATCGGAACCTGGCCGCCTTCCGGGCTGGTATTGACGCCCTCAAGGAGGTCCGGAGGTAGGGCATGGATTCCCGGTTCCAAAGGCTGCGCGAGCGGGCGGGAGAGCTGGGCACCCACTTCCGAAAGTACCTGCTGATCATCGACGCCAAGTTGCCCCGCCTGCTGGAGCGCCTGGAGGCCCTGGAGGTCCGGGACCGCATCCGCCTGTGGAACATCTCCAAGACCCCCGAACAGGACTTCCAGTTGATCTCCGGGGCGGGCGTGGACGAGCGCGAGAGCCTGGACTTCATGGCCTGCTTCTACGCCATGCAGTACCT
>CAIXZC010000049.1 GCA_903923815.1 uncultured Myxococcales bacterium | reverse complement strand
GTCTCCAGGAAGGCCCGGATGAACTGTTGCCGCCACTCGAAGCTGTCAGCCTCTGAGGCTGCAAGAAACGAGGGTGGCGCACCACCCATCAGCCACAGTCTTGGACCATCTTGGGGGGCAATTTCGTCCAGGGTCAGGCCGGCAAGGTGATGGATTGCAATGCGCCCCGCCAGGGACTCGGAGGACTGCCGCAACAGCACCGGTGCCGCACTGCCCAGCACCAGGAAACTGGCCGGCCGGCCAGGGCGGTCAGCCAGAACCCGAAGCACCGGGAAGAGGTCTGGACGGCGCTGGACTTCATCAAGGATGACCAGCCCACGCAGTGACTCCAAGGCCAGCATGGGCTCGGACAGACGCGCCAGGTCCGTGGGGTTCTCAAGGTCGAACCGGGCCACTGGGCCAACCCAACTGTCAGCAATCATGCCGGCCATGGTGCTTTTGCCGACCTGCCTTGCCCCAACAAGGGCCACCACCGGAAAGCGCGCCAGCAGGCCCTCAATCGTCTTTTTGTTTCGGTTTCGTTCAAGCATGGTCAGTACCATAACCCTGAAATTTCAAACCTGCAAACCGAATTTTCAGGGTTACTGCTCCCGCGGCGTCACTCTCCACCCATCAACTCCAAGGGCCAGGTGCTGGGCAGGGCCCCTCCGACCATGCCCGCCAACACAAGGCACCAGGTTCCGATCCTCGGCAACAACCACCGCCTCAGATCACTCCACGACGGCATCGTCAAGTGCGGCATCTGCGGGGGTGAGGTTCGGACAGCCGGCAACCCGCTTGCTTGCGCGCGCGGCTCTGTCATCCCTCCTCCTTGTCAACGCGCCCGCGGGAACGTAATATTCGGCCCGGTTTTTCGGGGTATGTCTGACTTGGCTTTTCAGGAGCGTGGTTCATGAAGCTGTCTTCCCTTGCCTGCCTCTTGGTGCTCGTTTCCCTTCCCCTCGCCGCTGGCTGTGCCGGGGGTGGCGCTGCCTCGGACAAGGACGTGGTCGGGGACTCGGTCGCCTCGGACCAGCTTGACCCCGAGGTCCAGGGGGACGTGGGCGTAGCCGACGGCGGCGACACCGGCGGGCCCTGGAGCTGCGCCAACCTGCCGCCGTTGCCTGTGGAGGTCAGCTCGCTGCCGGGGTTCACCGGGGCCGAGGACTTCGCCTTTGACGACAAGGGCCGCGTGGTCAGCGTGGACACCGACGGCAGCCTGGTGCGCCAGACCATCGACGGCGGCAAGAAGCTGTGGGTGCCCAACATCGGCTCGGACGCTGCGGGCGTCCGCTTCCTGCCGGGGGGCGACCTGATGGTCAACTCGGTGGGCACGGGCGGCCTGCTGCGGGTCACCCCCGAGGGCGGGTACAGCACCGTGGTCAGCGGCCTGCGCTACCCCAACGGCATCGAAGTGGACCTGGAAGGCTTCGTCTACGTCAGCGAGCACGACGCCGGCCGCATCCGCCGCGTGGACCCCGACACGGGCGACTTCAGCATCATCGCCGAGGGCCTGTTCAACCCCAACGGCCTCACCTTCAGCCCCGACTACCAGACCTTGTACTGCGGCTCCTTCGGTGGCGGCGTGGTCTACGCCGTGGACCGCGACGACGCTGGTGGCTGGGCCCCCGTGCGCCTCTTCGCCCGCACCCCCGGCGCCCCCACCGACGACTGCGAAACGCGCGCCGAGAACGACGAGTGCGTCAGCCTGGGCGGCTGGCCCGGCGTCTGCGCCTACTACGGCGAGGCCCTGATGTGCGCCCCCCGCGGCCCCTGCGACGGCAAGGTCGAGGGCGACGACTGCGAACTTTGGGGCAGCGCCGGCACCTGCCTGGACCTGGAGGGCCTGCTGGACTGCGTCCCCGACACCGGCTGCGAAGGCAAGGCCGAGGGCGACGACTGTGACGCCTGGGGCGCGCCCGGGGTCTGCACCCTGAACGGCGACCTGCTGGAGTGCATCCAGAAGCTGCCCTGCGAGGGCAAGGGCGAAGGCGACGACTGCAACTCCTACGGCACCCCCGGCACCTGCCAGACCATCAACGACTACTTCGACTGCGTGCCCAAGGACCCCTGCGAGGGCAAGGCCGAGGGCGATGACTGCCTCTCCTGGGGCAGCGCCGGCAAGTGCCAGCTATTTGACGGCATCCTGCAATGCCAGCCCAAGGTCCCCTGCCAGGACGCGGCCCCCGGCGAGGTCTGCGACAACTACGGCGTCCCCGGCGCCTGCGTCGACCTGAACGGCTACCTGGAGTGCCTGGGCACCACCAGTTGCACCGGCAAGCAGGCGGGCGACCCCTGCGACGACGGCGGCTGGTACCCCCTGGACGGCAACAGCCCGAAGAAAAACGAGATGGGCGGCGGCTACACCTGCGAGGCCCACGACGGCGCCCTGGTCTGCGTCTACCGCGACCCCTGCTATGGCAAGGAAGTGGGCGACGCCTGCCCCGCCTCCGGCAACCCCGGGCTGTGCAAGAACTACGACGGCTACCTGGCCTGCGAAGCCGTCTACCCCTGCGACTCCCTGCAAGAAGGCAACGTCTGCTGGGTGGGCCCCTACAGCGGCCTGTGCCTCAGCAACAACGGCTACCTGGACTGCCTGGACCCCTCCTTCTGCGCGGACCTCGCCGAGGGCGACGCCTGCAACGTCTGGGGCGTGGAGGGCAAGTGCACCCAGCGCGCCGGCCACCTGCTGTGCCTGGCGAAGGGCGACCCCGGCACCACCGGCGGCCTGGACGGCATCGGCGTGGACACCTGCGGCAACCTGTACGTCACCGAGTACGTCCTGGGCCTGGTGTGGCGCTTCCCCCCCGCGGGCTCGGTGGACTCCAGCAAGGCCGAACTGGTCCTCACCACCGGCGCCTCCTGGATCCCCAACGTCCACTGGGGCTCGGGCCTGGGCGGCTGGGACCCCAACGTCATGTACGTCATGAACCGCGACAACGGCAGCCTCTTCGCCCTCGAGGTCGGTGTCCCCACCAAGGCCCTGCCCTACCCCCCGACCCCCGACCTCACCCAGGAGCGCTGAATGACCGCCACCCCCCGGCTGCTGCTGCTTCTGCTGGCCCTGGCCGCCCTGCCCGCCGCCTGCGCCGACCCCAGCGACCCCGCCCCCACCGACGTGTGCGTCCTGGGCGCCACCGCCCCCGACTTCGCCCCCACCCTGGGCTGCCGCGCCGACTTCCTGCTGCTGGCCAGCCGCCCCCTGGACGCCTCCATCCCCGGCGCCCGCTCCGTCAAGACCGTCCTGGACCGCAGCGACGCCAACCGCCTGCACTTCCAGAACTCCAGCAAGTACCCCATCCACTGGGACTTCGCCCACGCCCACCTGTCCGCCGGCGGCCTGCCCATCGTGGGTGACCTGACGGCCTTCAACGAAGTCGAATACTTCAGCCCAGACCGCCGCTTCGTCCTGGGCGCCGTCACGTGGTACGAGGGCCCCGACCTGTGGGTCTACGAGGTGGCCCCCTACGACACCGCCTCCGCCGACCTCATCACCCAGGCCTTCGACGCCATCGCCGCCGCCGGCTTCTTTGGCCCCGACCTGTACTTCCACCCCAACTCCAGCATCGTCGCCCTGGCCGCCGCCGACCTGCCCGCCCGCATCCCCCAGATCAGCACCGACGACATCTTCGCGGGCATCGACTACCAGCCCCTGAACCTCACCGAGGGAGTGGGCCGCCTGCGCTTCGTCCCCACCGCCGAGTTGGCCACCACCTACCTGGACTTCCGCGAAATCGTGGTCCTGGACCAGGTCCCCAACGACCTCAGCAGCGTCAGCGGCATCATCACCGAGGCCTTCCAGACCCCCCTCTCCCACATAAACGTGCTGTCCCAGAACCGCGGCACCCCCAACATGGGCCTGCGCGGTGCCATGTCCGACGCCCGCCTGCGCGCCCTGGACGGCCGCTGGGTGCGCCTCACCGTGGGGGCCTTCAACTGGACCATCGAGGAGGTCACCCGCGAGGTCGCTGACGCCTGGTGGGAAGCACACCGCCCCAGCACCGTGCAGGTGCCACAAATGGACCTGAGCCGGGACCAGGTGACGCCCATCTCCCAGGTGCTGCCCACGGGCAAGCCCGAGAAGGATGCCTTGAAGGAAGCCATCCGCGCCTTTGGCGGCAAGGCCTCCCACTACGCCATCCTGGCCACCCTTCCCCAGGTGCCCACCCCCGACGCCTTCGCCATCCCCGTGTACTTCTACAACCAGTTCCTGGAGACCAACGGCTTCAAGACCCGCATCCAGGCCATGCTGGCGGACCAGGCCTTCCTGGACAGCCCCGCCACCCGCGACGAACAACTGCGCCTGCTGCGCGACGACATCAAGGTCGCCACCCTGGACCCGGCCTTCCTCGCTGCCGTGGAACAGCGCCTCGCGGCCGACTTCCCGGGCCTGCCCATGCGCTTTCGCTCCAGCACCAACGCCGAGGACCTGGAGGGCTTCACGGGCGCCGGCCTCTACACCTCCAAGACCGCCGACCCGGGGGACCCCAACCGCACCGTGGCCGACGCCATCCGCAAGGTCTGGGCCAGCGTGTGGTCCTTCCGCGCCTTCGAAGAGCGCAGCTTCCGCAACATCGACCATCTGGCCGTGGGCATGGCCCTGCTGGTGCACCGCTCCTACCCCGAGGAGGAGGCCGCCGGCGTCGCCCTCACCGCCAACCCCTTCGACGCCACGGGCATCGAGCCCGCGTGGTACATCAACGTCCAGGCCGGCGACGTCTCCGTCGT
>CAIXZC010000048.1 GCA_903923815.1 uncultured Myxococcales bacterium | reverse complement strand
GCCTCCGAAGCGCCACCCCACGCCCCGGCCCGACAAACGCTGGCGTCGCGCGCCCGACGCCGACCCGCGTGCACAAACGACCCCCGCTACCGCTGGGGCGGGCGCGCCGTTTCGGTCTCTTCCACAAGCCGGCCAGCTAGCACCGGGATGGAGCACTCAACGAATCACCACCCACTGGTCCCTTCCCCCGACCCGGGGGAAGGTGGCGCGCAGCGCCGGATGAGGGGTGTCGTGGCTACCGGGGCGCTGGGCGCGCGTCGGCTTTTCAGTCTTCGTCGGGCAGGGGCTTGGAGGCGGGGGCTTGGGGATCCTTTTCGGCGGGCTTGCCCTGGGCGGGGCGTTCTTCGGGCTGGAGGAGCTTGGCGCCCTTGCGCAGGAACTCCCGGCCCTTCTGCCAGATCCACCAGATGTCGCCGGCGTTGTCTACGCACAGTTCCAGGGTATCGGCGCCCGAGATGCCCACTCGGAAGAGGTCCAGGGTCTGGCCGTCCCGTTGCATGATGCAGGGGCCGATCTTGCTGGCCTTGACCTTGTCCAGGCGGCCCTCGGGGGCAAGCAGCACCTGGACGTCCAGGGAGTCCTGGCCGCTGGCCAGCAGCAGGCGCACGGTCTCCTGGTGCAGGTAGGGAGCCTCGGGGTCCACCACGACGAAGGTCGAGGGGGGCTGGACGTTCTTGGTGAACTTGTCGTGACCCCGGCGGACCACGCGCACCTTGGGGTCCTTCCAGAAGGCGATGAGCTCGGGCTCGGCGCCGTCCCGGCCAATCCACTTCTTGTACTTCTCCATTACGCGGTCGGCTCGGGTCTGCAGGTGGGTGCGCACCAGATAGTTGGTGCGGCCGGACTTCAGCTCCATGTTGGAGAAGCCGAAGACGCCGCCGCTGGGGCCGGTGGCCCACCGAAAAGTCATGGTGCCCTTCTCGGCTCCGTCGTCCAGGACCACGAACTCCCGAAGGTTCTTGGTGGAGACCTTCTCGGAGGCTTGGGCGGCAGGGGCCAGCAGGGCGGCCAGGAGGATCATCACGGGCAGGGTCTTCATCGCATCTCCGTCAGACAGTGAACGGGCCCGCATTGGGGGGCCCGACACGGCGCGCATCTTAACCAAGGCTTGGCTGGATGGCAAGAAGACCCGATGTAAATTGGGCTTTACATCGCCCCGCTGGGCGTTTAGCGTTTCGCCCCGGAGGTAGCCATGGCGCCGGATTCCATACTGCAAGAGCTGCGGCGACGAACGCCCCCGGACCTGTCCTTGGAGGCCCTGTGCGTGGGGCTCCACTGGACCGTGGCGACCACAGCCCGGGGCGCGGGGGTGGGGGCGGCCTTTCGGGACCAGGACTTTGGCCTGGAGGCGCGGGACGTGCCGGGGGCCGGGACCCTGGTGGGGCAGCCCGTGGTGGAAGTGGCCCAGGCCTGTCTGGGCGCGGGGCTGGCGGCCCGGTCGGCGGCGGTGGCCATGCTTGCGGCGGCCCTGCCGGCGGATCCCGCGGCGCTGCCGGTGAACGCCAAGGAGCTGCTGGTTGGTTACGGTGCCAAGGGCGCCCGGGTGGTCATGGTCGGACATTTCCTCATGGTGGACTGGCTGCGGGAGGCCAACTTGGACCTGCGGGTCTTCGAGCTGCCCGGGCGACTTCAGCCCGGGGATCTGCCTTCCACGGAACTGTCCGCCCACCTGCCCAGCGCGGATGTGCTGGCCATTACGGCCACCACCCTCATCACCGGCACCCTGGAGGACATCCTGGCCCGGCGCGCGCCCCACACCAAGGTCATCCTCATGGGGCCCACAACGCCCCTTTCACCCCTGCTGTTCGACTACGGCATCCACCACGTCTGCGGCGTTCGGGTGGAGCAGCCGGACGTAGCTCTGGCCTGCGCCGCCCAGGGGGCCACGGCCCGCCAGATGCAGGGGCTGCGGCGGCTGTGTCTGTCCGCCCCCGGGGAGGGCCTGCTGTGAGCAACCGCCCCTCGGTCTGGGCCTGCGCGGCCTCCTTTGGTGCCCTGTGGGGCGCGGTGGAGGTGACCGTTGGCTCCTTCCTGCACGCCCTTCACCTTCCCGGCACCGGTCCCTTCCTGTCGGCGGTGGCGGCGGCCTTCCTGGTGGCCCAGCGGGTCATGCTGCCGCGGCCCGGCCTATCGGTGGCGACGGCCCTGGTGGCGGCCCTCCTCAAGGGGCTGTCTCCCGCCGGAGCGCTGATTGGCCCCATGCTGGCCATCTTCATGGAGGGGGTGCTGGCCGAGTTGCTGTTCATGCTGCTGGGCGCCAACGCCCTGTCCGCCTTCTTCTGCGGCGTCCTGGCGGTGCTGTGGTCCCTGCTGCAGAAGCTGGCCTTTCAGGTCGTGCTGTATGGCGGGGACATCATCAAGTTGTACCTGGAGTTGCTGGGCCGCGGGGCCGCCTTCCTGGGCCTGGACCCGGAGAAGGGGTTGCCGCTGGTGCTGCTGTTCTTCCTGGGGCTGGCCTGCGCCGCGGGGCTGGTGGCAACCCGGGGGGTGGCGCTGGGGAGGGCTGCGCTGGCCCTGCCTTCGGGGCCCGCCGATGCGGCCAATTCGCAGCCTGGAGGTGCCCCATGAGGCGCCTCGTCACTGCCGTTCTGGCCCTGGCGCTACTGCTGGGCCTCTTCCTTGGGGACCTTCGCTGGGCGGTGGGCCTGTTGGCGCTGTGGCTGCTGTGGCTTGGGCTGGGTCTGCGCAGCCCCCTGCGGCGCCTAATCGGCAGCCCGCGGCTTTGGCTGTTCACCGCCGCCCTGGCCTGTCTGGCGGGCTTCTTCCTGGGGCCCAAGGACCTGGAGTTGTTTGGGCTTGGGTGCTCCACCCAGGGCTTCCTGGCGGGCATCTGGATGCTGGTGCGAGGCACGGCCCTGTTCTCCGTGTTCTCTGTGGCGGCCATGGCGCTGACCCAGGGCAAGGTGCTGGGGCTGTTGCCGCGGCTGGGCCTGGGTGGGACGGCGGAGGCCGTGCGGGCGGCGGTGACGGCCCTGCCTCAGATGCAGGAGCGGCTACGACTGTCGGTGCTGGCCCCGGACGGCCGCAGGCTTGGATTCAAGGGCTTTCGTGGGCGCCTGGAGGCGGCCGCGGTGCTGCTACTGAGGGAGGCCATGGACAACGCCACGAAGGCCCCCGCGACGCCGGAAAAACCTGAATGAAGATCCAACTTGTCACGGGGGAACCTGGCACCGGCAAGACCAGCAAGCTGCACGACCTGGCCCTCCAGTGGGCGGCCCAGGGGCTGGCTTTCCGGGCGGTTCTGCAGCCGGCCGTGGGGCCGCGAACGCCGGGGCTGGGGGCCCCTTCCTACGACCTGCTGATGCTGGAACTGGTCCCCGGGGGGCAGCTTTGGTCGCGCCGCCTGGAGGGGCTGGCCACCCGCCGTCCCGTGAGGGGCTACGACTTTCGCTCCGAGGCCTTCGAGGAGGCCCGCGCCTTTCTGACCCGCCAGCCTTTGCCGGCCTGCATCATTCTGGATGAGGTGGGCGACACGGAGGTGGCTGGGGGGGGGCATGGGGGGGCCTTGGGGGACCTGCTGGCGCTGGACCCGCCGGGGCTGACGCTGGTGCTGGGCGTGAAGGCCAGCGCGGTGGAGGCGGTGCGAATCAGGCTTGCTCGCTGAAGGCCAACAGGCGCTGGCGGGCCAGACCCTTGACGTGCTCGGGCGCAAAACCGTAGTCCAGGGCCCTCAGTTGGGCCTTGAAGAGCCCCGCCTCCCCCAAGCCCCACACACTGTCAATCAAGGCCAGTTCGCCGGGAAGATCGATGTCAAAGAGGGTGGGATCGTCGGTGTTGAAGACCACCGGGACGCCGTGCTCCATGAGGATGCCCACGGGGTGGGTCTGGGGGCTGGCGCAGGCGCCCACCAGCCAGTTGCTGGTGACGGAGATCTCCAGGGGAATGTTGCGCTCCTTGAGGAGGGCCATGACCCGGGGCGACCGGGCGGAGGCGATGCCGTGGCCGATGCGCTGGGCGCCAAGCTGCAGCACGGCGTCCTCCACGTTCTGGTAGTTGCCCGTCTCGCCGGCGTGGAAGGTGAGGGCGAGGCCGGCCTCCCGGGCCAGGTCCGTGGCGGCCTTGAAGTGGACCACGGGGAAGCGGTCCTCGTCGCCGGCCAGATCCACCGCCACCACACCTTGGTCACGGTATTGTGCGGCCAGCTCGAAGGAGTGCAGACAGGGCTGGACGCCGAGCTCCTTGGTGGCGATGAGGATGAGGGGCACGATGACGCCGAATTCCCTGGCGGCGGCGGCGGCGCTGTCCACCACGATGCGGGTGATCTCGTCCAGGCCCAGGGGGCACTGCAGGGAGATGAAGCCGGGGCTGAAGCGCAGTTCGTAGTAGACAATGCCCTCCCGGGCGGCCTGACGGATGGCGCCGCGGGTGCCCAGGGCCAGGGCCTCGGGGGTGGACAGGAGGCTGCCGAAGAACTGGAAGCAGTCCAGCACCTCCTGGAGGCTGCCCATGGGGCGCAGCACGCAGGCGCGTTGAAGCAGGGCTTCGCGGGTGGCGGGGCGGGGCTGACCTTGAAGGTCCAACAGCTCCAGCAGGGTGTCGAAGCCCAGGGCGCCTTCCATGTGACGATGCAGTTCGGCCTTGGGCAGCCGGGTGAGGAAATCGGCGTTCATGTCACCTCCGATGAGGGCTTGGCGGGTGCGGGGCTAGAGGGTGGGCTTCCAGGGGGCTTCCCATTTGTCCAGGTAGATGCGCTTGGCGTCGAAGCGGCCACCGCGGCCCTTGTCCTCGGCGGGCCAGCCAATGGCCACCAGGGAGAAGGGCATGAGGTTGGCGGGGACACCCAGCTTCTGGCCCACGGCGCGGACCCTCTCCTCGTCGGGGAAGACGCCCAGCCAGACGCTGCCCAGCCCCTGCGCGTGGGCGGCCAGCAGGATGTTCTCGGTGGCAGCGGAGCAGTCCTGGGGGAAGTAGCCGGGGTACTTCTCGGCGGTCACGTCGGCCACCACCAGGATGGCCAGATCGGCCTCCTTGAGCATGCCCGCGTAGGGGTGCACGCTGGGGATGTCGTTCAGCAGGGCGCGGTCGCGGATGACGATGAAGCGCCAGGGCTGCTGGTTGCCCGCGGAGGGGGCCTCCATGGCGGCCTCCAGGATCTTCTGAACCATGGCATCGGGGACGGGCTTCTGCTCGTACTTGCGGATGGAGCGCCGGGTCAGCAGCACATCCAGGGCCGCCTCCCGGGCGCAGTCCTTGCCCGCCGGAGCAGCAGCCGCAGGGGCCGCACCGGGCTGGGCCGCCGCACCCTTTTCATCCAGGCAGTAGGGGGCCGCGGCGTCCTTGGATTCGCAGCAGGCTGCAGCCAGTCCGACAACCAAAAATCCCACGGTGAGACCTTGAAGAATCATCACTTGCCTCCGTTCTGCATGATGGCCTTGCGGTAGCGATCGGACACCACCTTCCAGTCCACGATGGGCCAGATGGCGGCCAGGAAATCGGCCCGCTTGTTTTTGTACTGAAGGTAGTAGGCGTGCTCCCAGACATCCAGGCACAGGATGGGGGTGCCCAGGCCCTCCGTGATGGGGCTCTGCTCGTTGGGCAGGGCCACCACGGCCAGCTTCCCGTTGCGGCCCAGGTACAGCCAGGACCAGCCCGAGCCGAACTGCCCGGCGCCCGCCTCTTCCAGCTTCTTCTTGAGGTCATCCAGGGTGCCGAAGTCAGCCTTCACGGCGATGGCCAGGGGCCCGTCGGGGGCTGCGACGGCCTTGCCCACAGGGGCGAACTGGTCGAAGAACAACTGGTGGTTGTAGTGCTGACCCAGGTTCTTCTTCACGAAGGGACGCTGCTCCGCGGGCACCACCGTGTTCATGGTGCGCAGGGCCGTCTCGGCGTCCTTGCCGCACAGGGCGGAGGCGTGCTTGGAGAGGACCTCATCGGCCTTCTTGGCGTAGCCCAGGTGGTG
>CAIXZC010000047.1 GCA_903923815.1 uncultured Myxococcales bacterium | reverse complement strand
GAGAAGTTGACGTCGGCGTCGTCCACGCAGCCGTCGCAGGCCAGGCCCGTGGCGCTGCCCAGGGAGACCCAGGCGTCGGTGCCGTAGACCTTCAAGAGGTTCTCGTCGGTGTCGTACCACAGCATGCCAGTGACGGGGGCTTCGGGGGCCTCGGCGGCGCTGGCGTTCTGGATGACGACGTTCAGCAAGGAGTTGCCGCCCAGGTCCAGGTCGCCGGTGGCGACGACGCTGCCGTCGGCCATAAGGAACAGGCCGCTGGCGGCGGCGCTGGCTTCGGTCAGCAGATCAGCGGGCTTGCCTTCGATCTCGTCCCAGGAGGAGACGCCGCCAGGCAGAAAGCCGTTGGCCGACAGGTAGGCGGCCACCTCGGCGTCGCCGTACTTGGTGATGCCCAGGGCGGTCAGCTTGTCGGGCAGGGCCGCGTCGGTGACGCAAAGCTGGGGCAGGGCGGAGACGGTGACATAGGCCGTGGGGGCGGCGCCACCCAGGGAGATGGCGTTGTCCGCGGTCTTGCACTGGTCGGCGCTGGCGGTCCACAGGGCGTAGGGGTGGCTGACCACCCGCTGCCTGGGCTGCAAGGTGATGCCCTGGCCGCCCTTGGGGGCGACGGACAATTCCAGCCAAGCCTCGCCGCCCTGGAAGGCGACGGGGTTGATGGGGTTGTCGGGCTTGGTGCCCAGGATGGCGGCGAAGACGCCAAGCTCCGTGGCCACGTCGCGGGTCTCAGTGAAGAAGGGCGAGCCGCCGGAGGTCTGGGTGTAGAACTTGAAGCTGACCGTCCAGTCCCCTGAGACCGGCGTGCCGTCCACGTCCGTCAGGTAGCCCTGGTAGTGCAGGTAGGCCGGCGGCGTGGCCGCAGCAGCGTTGACCGAGAACAGGAGGACAAAAAGCAAAACGGTCTTCTTGAACATGGATGCCCCCAAGGCGTGAAAATCACGGCCGGAGCATCTCAAAAGCACACCATTAAGGCAAGCCCCGATCATGACGGAACCCCGACCGCAAGGGAGGGGGTGGGCCCAAGGGCCCCCTTGCTGACGCGCGAAGCTGAAGGGATGAAGGAGCGGGCTTACAGCGGGGAAATGAGCTCCACCTTCAGGGTGAACTCGCCCTTGTCGCTGGCGGTCTTGCCGTCCACAACGATGAAGTAGGTGCCGGCGGTGGGCCAGCTCAGCGTGGCGGTCTTGATGGGGGAGCAGGTGATCCAGGCAGAGGTCCCGCAGGTGCCGTTGGTGATGTAGATGGAGGGGTTGAACTGTTCGGTCTCCACGGTCACCTTCATGGTCTCGTAGCCGTTGGGCACCACGACCTTGTAGACGAGGTCGGGGGCGCCCGCGCCGCCGCAGCCTGCGTTGTAGTTGTCGGTGGAGAAGAGGCTGACGCCGTAGATCTCCGCCTTCATGGTGTCGTCCAGGGTCAGGGTGCTGGCACCGGCGCACATGTCATTGACGGGCGGCACGGGCACGGTGGCCTTGATGTCCAGCTTGAAGTTGCCCTTCTGGGTGTTGCCGTCGCTGTCCACGAACAGGTAGTAGGTGCCGGTCTTGAGGTCCGGGGTGATGGTCTGGGTGGTGCCACAGGCCACGGAGATGCCGTTGGTGCAGTCGCCCTTGCGCAGGTAGACCCGGGGGCTGAAGGCGGAGGCCACGTCGATGGTCAGCTTGCGCCAATCAGTCAGCTCGAGCTTGTAGGCCACGTCGGGGCCGCCGCTGCCACCGCAGCCGGGCTGGACGAAGTCGTCCAGGGCCTTGATCTTGCCCATGGTGTCCTCGGTGGTGTCGGTCAGGGACTCGGCGCCATCCATGACGTCCAGGACCTTGGGGGAAGTGCAGGTGTCATTGGAG
>CAIXZC010000046.1 GCA_903923815.1 uncultured Myxococcales bacterium | reverse complement strand
GGAGAGGGGGGAACAATCCCCCCGGCCGCCGGCTCTCCGGGGCGCTACCCCCGCCCCGGCCCCTGGGAAAAGCGTGGGCATGCGATCCGCTTACTGCGCTTCGCTGCGTGCGCGGCTTGGACGGACGAAGCCAGCGCGGCTTGGACGGACGAAGCCAGCGCGGCTTGGACGGGCGCGGACAACCCCCTCCCTAGCGGTCGGGGTTCGGACGGGGTGGTAGCCACCGCCAACGGCAAGCAGCCGCCGGCGGGAGCGCGGAGGAAGCCCCATCCTGGCGAACGCCAGGCCATGGGGCTGTCCGGAGAGCGAGTGACCAGAGGCGGCTGCGACCCCTCAGAGGCGGTCCAGGGCTTGCAGGTCCTCTGGGACGAAGAAGCCGTCCTGGCGGATGACCTGGCCGTCGAACAGGATCTGGCCGCCACCGTGGGCTGCGTCCTGCAGGCAGACCAGGTCCCAGTGGAGGGCGCTGCGGTTGCCGTTGTCGGCGCTCTTGTAGGCGTTGCCCGGGGTCAGGTGGAAGCTGCCGCCGATCTTCTCGTCGAACAGGGTGTCCAGCACGGGCTTCTTGATCATCCGGTTCAGCCCGAAGGAGAACTCGCCGAAGCGCCGGGCCCCCTCGTCCGTGGCCAGCAACTAGCCCACCTGGGCGGGCCCCCGGTCCGAGTCCCACTGGGTGATCAGGCCATCCTTCACCACGAAGCGCACCCACTCGAAGCGGTGGCCGCTGTACACGCTGGGGATGTTGTAGGTCACCTGCCCGTTCATGGAATCAATGATGGGCGCCGTGTAGACCTCGCCGTCGGGGACGTTGCGGTGGCCGTCGCACTTCACCGCCTTCATGCCCTTGATGCTGAAGCTCAGGTCCGTCCCGGGGCCCGTGATCTGCACGCGGTCGGCGGCCTCCATCCGGCGCACCAGGGGATCCATGGCCAGGGACATGGCCCCCAGGTCCATGAGGCAGGCGTTGAAGTACAGGTCCTCGAACTCCTGGCAGGACATGCCCGCCATCACGGCCAGCCCGTTGGACGGGTAGCGCAGCACGACCCAGCGTTTGGATTCGATGCGCAGGCTGTGGACCCGCTCCCAGTAGGCCTTGCGGAACAGCTTCTCGTTGTCCGCCGGGATGGCCTGGGCCTCGTAGGGGTTGCGGTTCCCCCGCACACCGATGTAGGCCTCCACGCTGTCCATCATGGTGCGGTGCAGCTCGCCCCAGCTTTCGAACTGGGCGGGGCTGGTCGCGTTGCAGGCGAAGGCGTTGATGAACTCGTCGTCGTTGAAGTGCCACAGAGGCACCCCGCCGGCCTTGGCCACGGCCTCAATGATGGCCTTGCCGAACTCGAAGGTCTCGGCCCCCCGCAGCTCCACGTAGACCCGCTGCCCGGGCTTCAACTCCAGGCTGTGCCCAACCAACAATGCCGCCAGTCTGTCCAGTCTCGGATCGCGCATGGGGCCCCCAACGACGAAAGCATTGAAGGTCCCATCTATTTCCCATAAACTTGCCGCGGTCAAAGGAAAAGTGGGGGTGCGTCGTGAAGGTACTCCTGATGGTCGTGATGCTGTTCCTGGCGGTGGCCTCTGGCTGCGGCAGCGAGGGCAGCACCAAAACGGGCGGGACGCCGGTCTTCGATGACGACACCCCGAACAACTGGAACAACCTGGACCGCGACGCCCTGGGCGAGGCCGACGAGGTCTCCTCCTGCGTCCCCGCCTGCCTGGGCAAGGTCTGCGGCGACAACGGCTGCGGCGGCACCTGCGGCAAGTGCAGCGACCCCACCCCCGTGTGCGGCGCCGACGGCCAGTGCAAGGCCGGCGACCAACCCTGCGAACCAAGCTGCACCGGCAAAGAGTGCGGCGATGACGGCTGCAACGGCTCCTGTGGCAACTGCCCCGTGGTGGCCCCCATCTGCACCGACGCGGGCCTCTGCGCCAAGGACTGCAGCCCCGTGTGTACGGGCAAACAGTGCGGCGACGACGGCTGCGGCGGCAAGTGCGGCACCTGCCCCGGAGACCGCCCCATCTGCGTTGACGGCCTCTGCAGCGCCGACTGCACCCCCGACTGCACCAACCGCGAGTGTGGCGACGACGGCTGCGGCGGCCTTTGCGGCAACTGTCCCCCCGTGCTCCCCCTCTGCGCCGAGGGCCAATGCGTGGCCGAGTGCGCCTCCGACTGCCAGGGCAAACAGTGCGGCGACGATGGCTGCGGCGGCAAGTGCGGCACCTGCCCCCTGGATCGCCCCTTCTGCGAGAACTTCCTGTGCAAGGGCAACTGCGTGGCAAGCTGCGGCAACCGCGAGTGCGGCGACGACGGCTGCGGCGGCTCCTGCGGCAAGTGCCCGGCGGCCGCCCCCATCTGCAGCGACGCGGGCGTGTGCCAGTTGAACTGCGTCCCCGACTGCGCCGGCCGCGTGTGTGGCAGCAACGGCTGCGGCGGCTCCTGTGGCACCTGCCCCGCTGCCAAGCCCACGTGCAGCCAGGGTACCTGCGTAGCCCAAGGCGGCGCCTGCGCCAACTGCGCCCCCTGGCAGACCTGCGTGGGCAACAAGTGCACCGACCCCATGTACCTGGGCGCCTGCCTCGCCGGCGGTTACGCCATCAGCGGCAACTGCCAGAACCTGACCTTTGAGGGCTGCTGCGCGGGCCCCGTGAACTACTACTGCGACTCCCAGGCCCTGCACCCCGGCGTGGTCGATCCCGTCTGCCCCAACGGGCTGGCCCAGTGCCTGTGCGTGCTGGACTGCGCCGAGGATGGCGCCAACCAGTACCCCGCCCTGGACTCCACCTGCACCTGGGGCGACGCCGCCAAGCCCTTCTACCTTTGCGACTCCGAGTTCCCCCAACAGTCCGAGCCCGGCGGCAACGCCAAGTGCCCCTGGTTCGTCTGCACCCCCAACTGCTTCGGCAAGGAATGTGGCGAAAACGGCTGCGGCGGGTCCTGCGGCAACTGCGGCCTGGGGATGATCTGCGGCTATGGCGGCGAGTGCATCGACACCATCGGTCTGGACACCGCCACCTGCTTCGGGTACTGCGGCGGGTCCTCCCTTGACGGAAGCTGCTATTGCGATGATGCCTGCCTCAGCACCGGCGACTGCTGCGCCGACTTCTGCGACTACTGCCCCGACCTTTGCATCCTCTGGTAACCGGTCACGACCACAGATTGCGCCCGGCCCACAGCCCAAGCTGCAGCGCCAGCAGGCCAAACACCACCTGTCCCGCCAGGTTCCCCAAAGCGGGCCAGGTCTGGGACTGGGCCAACAGCCTGTTGGAATCGTGCACGAACGCTGAGAACGTCGTGAAGGCGCCCAGGAAACCGGTCAGCACTATGGTGGCTGCCCCCGGCGGCACAACGCGTTTCTCCTCGGCCAGCACCCAGAACAGCCCGAACAGCAGGCAGCCCAGCAGGTTCACGGCGAAGGTCGCCAGCACAGACTCGCGCCCCAGGGCATCCTTAACTGCGGTGGACATCCAATACCTGGAGAAGGCCCCCAGGGCCCCGGCAAAACCGAACAGCAGAAACTTCATCATTCAAGCTTCTCCCTGTCCACCGTCCCCATGGGCGGCAGCTTGTCCCCACGCAGCCCCCGGCCGTGCTGCAGCATCACCAGGATGCCCCCCACGGCGGCGGGCGTGACCCCCGGCAGACGCATGGCGGCCCCCAGGGTCGCGGGGCGCAGCCGGGACAGCTTCTCGCTGATCTCGCGGCTGAGGCCCGCGATGGTGGCATAGTCCAGGTCCTCGGGCAATTTCAGGGTCTCGGCAGCCCGCAGGCGCCGGGCCGACTGCTCCTCACGCTCAATGTAGCCCCCGTACTTGAGCCTGGTCTCCAGCTCGCAACCTATAGCCGGGGTGAACGTGTTGGGGAGGGAGTGGAGGGAGGCCAACTCGTCCAGGCCCACCTCGGGGCGCAGCAGCAGCTCCGCCAGGGTGGCACCTTCCTTCAAGCGCGCAGTCCCCACCCCGTCGGCCCAGGCATCCAGGGCCTCGCTGGCGGCCACCCGGGTGCTGCGAAAGGCCGCCTCGCCGCGGGCCAGTTCCGCCTGCCGCTGGTCCAGGTGGCGCAGGTGCTGGTCCGTCAGCAGGCCCAGCTTGCGGGCCACCGGTCCCAGCCGCTCCTCGGCGTTGCCCTCCCGCAGCAGCAGGCGGTACTCGGCCCGGGAGGTGAACAGCCGGTAGGGCTCGTCCGTCCCCGTGGCCGTCAGGTCGTCCGCCATGACCCCGATGTAGGCCTGGGCGCGACCCAGCACCAAGGGTGCCTCGCCCCGCAGCCAAAGCCCCGCATTCACGCCCGCCAGGGCCCCCTGCCCTGCCGCCTCTTCGTAGCCCGAGGTGCCATTCACCTGCCCCGCCAGGAACAGCCCCGGCACTCCCTTGCAGGCCAGCGCGGGGGTCAGCCCCCGGGAGTCCACGGCGTCGTACTCAATGCCATAGGCGAAGGTCAGAATCCGCGCCCGCTCCAGCCCCGGGATGCTGTGGATGGCGGCCTCCTGGATGGACGCCGTCAGGCTGCTGGACAGCCCGGCGGGGTAGACCTCGCCGGAGTCCAGGCCCGTGGGCTCCAGGAACAGATGGTGCTGCTGGTGGTGGGGATACCGCACCACCTTGTCCTCAATGGACGGACAGTAGCGCGGCCCCACCCCGCTGATCAGTCCCCGGTACAGGGGCGACTGGGACAGGCCGCTGCGGACGATCTCGTGGGTGCGCGCCGTGGTGCTGGTCAGGTGGCACTGCACCTGGGGCAGCCGCGGCCCCGTGGTGGCCCAGTGGAAGAAGGGCGGCTGCAGGTCCCCCGGCTGGGGCTCCAGGCGCGTGTAGTCAATGCTGTCCGCCGCAAGCCTCGGTGGGGTCCCGGTCTTCAGCCTGATAAGCCGCAGTCCAGCGTCCGCCAGACTGGCCGAGAAGCGCTCCGCTGAGGGTTCGTCCACGCGCCCCGCGCTGTGGCTGTCCAGGCCCACGAAGATGCGGCCCTTCAGGAAGGTCCCGGTGCACACCAGCACGGCCTGGGCCTCCACGCGCCCCGCGCCCGCCAGCAGCACCGCCCCCACCTGCCCCCCGTTCAGCTCCAGCCCGCAGACCTCGTCCTCCACCACCGTGATGCCCGGCAGGGCCGCCAGCAGCCGCTGGACCTCCAGAGCGTACAGCCGCATGTCCACCTGCACGCGGGTGGCCTGCACCGCCGGGCCCTTGCGCGTGTTCAGCCGCCGGAACTGAATGCCGCAGCGGTCCGTGGCCACGGGCATCACACCCCCCAGGGCGTCCAGCTCGCGCACCACGTGGCCCTTGCCCACGCCTCCCACGGAGGGGTTGCAGGACATCCAGCCGATCCGATCTTTTCGTTGGGTCACCAGCAGGGGCGAGAAGCCCATCCTGGCCAGCACTGAGGCGGCCTCCACGCCAGCATGCCCCCCGCCGATGACGACCGGGCGCGCTGCCTTGGAGCCTATTTGCATGTCTTCTGGATGGCCGCAGACTTCTCCTTGGCCTTGGCGCCCTCGGGGGTCTTGCGGAACTCTTCGTAGGCGAACTTGTAGATGGCCTCGGCCTTCTTGCAGCGGTTCAGGCGTTCGTAGCACAGGCCGATGCGCAGCACGGCCTCGCGGAACTTGTCGCCCTTCTGGTACTGGTCGTAGACCTTGCGGTACTCGGTGATGGCGTCCCCGAACTGGGCCAGCGCAAACAGGCACTCGCCCACGAAGAACTGGGAGTCATCCGCCTTGTCATGCTCGGGGTAGAGGCGCAGGAACTCGCGGAACACAGTCATGGCGGTCTTGGTCTGCCCCGAGCCGTATTTCTCGGCGGCGTAGGCAAACAGCGCGTCGGGATCCTGAGGCAGATCCTGGGGCAGCACGCCGGTGTCGCCGGCCAGCTTGTCCTCGATGCGCCCCTCCAGGCCCTTCACGTTGCCCATGATCTGGTCCAGCTTGTACTGCAAGGACTCCTGGCCACCGTTGAGGCTGGCCACCTGGGTCTTCAGCTCGTCCAGGTCGGCCCGGATGTTGGCCAACTGGTCCCGCAGGTCCGAGTTCTGCCCCTCGAAGTACGTCTTCACGTTCTCGATGCGTTCATCGTTGCGCTTGGCGTTGGCGTCCAGCACATCGATGTTCTTCTCGGTCTCCTCCACGCGGGAGGAGAGGGCCTTGTGTTTGTCCATGGTCACCAGGCATCCCTGCAGAAGCAGAGAGGTCAGAACCAGAACCACTGCTAGAGAGATTTTTCTCATTGAGGGCTCCCTCCCGAGAAGGAAAAAGCTGACCGAGGATGGAAGCGAAGAAGCGTAGACGGGGCAGGCGCAGCGAGGACCTTGGGGAATTACTTCACCTTGGTCTCGGCGCGGCGGTTACGCCACCAGCAGTTCTCGCCAGCGTCGGAGCACACGGGGTGATCCTCGCCGTAGGAGATGGTGGACAGGTTGCCGCCGGTCACGCCCTTGTCGGACATGAACCGCTTGACGGAGGTGGCGCGACGCATGCCAAGCTGCATGTTGTACTCGTCGGTGCCGCGCTCGTCGCAGTGGCCTTCCACGCTGAGGGGAACGCCAATGGTCTTGGCGCACTCGACGTTCTGGCCCAGGAGGCGGCGAGCGTCGGAGGTCAGGTTGGACTCGTTGAAGTCAAAGTAGACGTTCTGCAGGTTGCAGATCCACTCGCAGGCGCCGTTCACGCACTTCTGCCCGCTGGGGCAGCCGGTCTGGGCGCAGTCGCCACCGGGCACGACGCAGCGGCCACCCTGGCACACGCGGCCAGCGGGGCAGTGCTCGTTGCCACGGCATTCGCCGCCGCAGGAACCGGTCTTCGCGCCGGCATCGATCCAGCACTTGCCACCGGGGCAGTCCACATCACTGTGGCAGCAGCCAGGGGCGCGGTCGCAGGTGTAAGACGCCGAGCAGGCCTGGCAGTCGTCGCCGGCCTTGTTGGCGCAGAAAGCGTCGTCGCGGCACTCACGGCACATGTTGTCAACGCAGAACTCGCCCTTGTCCTTGCAGTTGCTGTCGTCATCGCAGGCGGGGTACTTGGGACCGCAGCCCCAAGACGTCAGACCAACCAGCAGAGTAAGGCTAAGCACGGCCCTCTTCCATCCAAAACCCATGATCCATTACCTCCTTCAAATTCCCTTTTCAAACCCCGGTAACAACCGGGGGCTTAGACAACGCACGGTCTTCTAGGGGCAGCAATCTAGTAGAGCCCCCTCCGCATGTCAAGGCCAAACACGGCCCTTCAAACTCAAACAACCGGGCCATTACATTAATCCTTCGTCGCCGCCCAGCGGCCCAGGCCCAGATTGCCCAGAAACAGGGCAGCAAAAGAGGCCGTCTCGGAGCGCAGAATCAAGGTCCCAAGCCGCCAGGGGCGCAGGCCCGCCTCCGTCAGCAGCGCGCGCTCAGACTCCTCAAAGCCACCCTCCGGCCCCACGCACACTCGCACACAATCCTGGTCGACCACCGGGATCAACTCGGCCGACGGGGCCGCCTCCTCCCAAAGGAAGAAGCCCTGGGCCCCGGGGTTCCCCAGGGTCAAGGCCCGCTCCAGGTTCTCGGCGAAGTGCAGCTCGGGCAGCGGATTGAGGCCACTTTGGCGGCTGGCCTCGTGCAGCAGGGTCTCGGCGCGGCGCAGCTTGGTGGCCCTCTCCGCCGGCGACCACACGGCCACGGACCGCCGGGCCTCGAACAGCACCAGGGAGTTGACGCCCAGCTCGGCGGCCTTCTGCAGCACCAACTCCAGGCGGTTCCGTTGCAGCAGCGGCTGCAGCAGCACCAGCCTCCCCCGCAGCCCCCTACCATTTACTTCAGTCTGGAGGTTCAGCACCGGCGCGGCCCCAACGTATTCCATGATGTAAAGGCCGATCCGGCCATCATCCAGCAGCACCTCCACCTCCTCCCCGCCCCTGACGCGGCGCACGCGTTCCAGGTAGTGGGCCTCATCGCCCAGCGGAGAGAACGAAGAGGGCAGCAGGTTGCCGCCCAGCCTGATCCGTGGCCTGTTCATCTGTCGAAGGTCAGAGTGGCGGCCCACCAGGTGTCCAGCACGCGCTGGGTGACGGTGGCGGGCCTGGACAGCATGGCCAGGAAGGATGGCAGGAAAGATGCGGCGGCGTTTTCGGGCACCCCAGACAGCACCAGCACACCCCCGGGGGCGGTGTGACGGTCCAGCTCGGAGGCCAGGGTCTTCAAGGTGTTGGGCAGGATGTTGGCCAGCACCAACTGGAAGCGGCCGGGCACCTGATCAAGAGGATCGGTGACCACCTCCATGGGGGCATCATTCAACAGGCAGTTTCGGGCGCACTCGTCCAGCACCAGCTCGTCAATGTCCGTGCCCAGCACGCGGCCCGCGCCGATCAGGCGACAGGCAATGCCCAGCACCCCCGACCCACAGCCCACGTCCAGCACCGACGGCGCCGGCTCACCCTTTGCAGCAAAAGCCGCCAGCGCCTCCTGGGCCATGCCCATGCACAGCCTGGTGGTCGCGTGGTTGCCGGTGCCAAAGGCCTCCCCGGGGGAGATCATCACCCGCCACGTCACGTCCTGGGGCGCGGGCTCCCAGGGTGGCCCCACGGCCAGCGACGGCGTGACCTTCTCCCAATGGAAGTACTTCTTCCAGCGCTCCACCCAGTCCACCTTGCCGGCCCGGGCCCGCACCATGGACAGGGCCCGCCGGGGCAGCCGCTCTTCCAGTTCCAGGATGGCCTCTTCCTCAGAGTCCTCCTGGGGCCAGAAGGCCAGCTCCACCGTGCCGGGAGGCAGGTCCGGGGACAGCCCCAGTTCGGGTTCATCCAGCACCGCAAAGGCCTGCCCTGCGGATGCATAGGCGAACTCCGCGGCCTCGATTTCGGAGGCCGGGAATCGCAGACGGATCTCAATGAGTTGTTTCATGGGGGAGACTCCGGGGAGAAAGGAGGGAGGCAGGTCCGATCACTCGGCGGCCACAACCCAGACCTTGACCTCGGCGTTCACGTCTTTGTGCAGCTTGACGGAGATGGTGTACACGCCGAGAGCCTTGATGGGCTCGTCCAGCTTGATGGACCGGTGGTCCACCTGGACGCCCTGGGCGGCCATGGCATCGGCGATGTCACGGTTGGTGACGGAGCCGAACAGCTTGTCGCCCTCGCCAGCGTGACGGGCCAGGTTGATGGAGAGACCCACCAGCTTGCCAGCGACGTCCTGGGCTTCCTTGCGCTCCTGGTCGATGCGGACGGAGACCATCCGCTTCTGGTGATCCAGGGCCTTGACGTTGCCCACGGTAGCGGCGATGGCCAGCTTCCGGGGGATGAGGTAGTTACGAGCGAAGCCGGGCTTGACCTCCAGCATGTCGCCAGTGCTGCCAACTCCGGGAACATTCTTGATGAGAATGACTTTCATTGCTTCACCCCCTTCAGTTGGCGTTCATGGTGGTGAAGGGCAGGAGGGCCACGATTCTGGCGCGCTTGATCGCCATGGCCAGTTCCCTCTGGTGCTTGGCGCACACGCCGGAAATCCGGCGGGGAACGATCTTGCCCCGTTCAGTGATGAAACGGGCCAGGGTCCCGCTGTCCTTGAAGTCCATCTGCAGGGTCTTCTCGGCGCAGAACGGGCAGACCTTGCGCCTGCGGAAGAACTTCTTCTTCTTGAACCCAGCCCCGCCTTTCTGTCCATCGTGCTGCATATTCATGCTTCCTCCCCGGCCTTGGCCTCTTGGGCAACCGCGACTGCGGGAACGGCCTCCGGAGCGTCGGCGACGACGGGGGTTTCCCGGCCTTCTTCACCGAAACCGTCCCGGCGCTCGTCGGAGCGGGCGGACTTCCTGGCACCAAACGGGTTGATCCCGGCGCGGTCGGCTTCGAAGTCGAAGCTGGTGGCGTCGATGGGCCCATCAAGGCGCACGGTGATGAAGCGCAGACAGGGTTCAAGGATGGAGAGCTGACGCTCGATGTCGGCGACAACAGTGCCCAGGCCCAGGTACCGCCAGTAGAGGTACACGCCCTTCATGTTGTCTTTCAGCTCGTAGGCCAGCTTGCGCTTGCCCCAGTTTTGGAAGGCAATTTCCATGCCCCCCTTGTCAGCGAGGCGCTTGGCAACCTTCCCGTGAAGATCGCCGATCTCCTCGTCCGTGAGGTCCGGTCGGACCACCATCAATGTCTCGTACTTGATCATTAGCCCTCCTTTCGGATCTTTGAGCCCTGCACCATGCAGAGCAAGGAGTCACCGAATTGTCTTTGCGCGGCGGGCTTGCGCCCGACACGGCCGGCGTACTATCTACGAATTCGGGAAAAAACGCAACCGGAACCTTCAACCCTGCGGCGATTTGTCGGCGGGGGGGGCTGGGGGGGCCTTTGGTTCCTTCAGATTGAAGCGGTTCATGGTCAGCTGGATGCCCTGCTCGGCCCAGAACAGGACCGCGTCCGCAGAGCTCTCCACAGCGGTGGCGATGAGCTTGCCCTCATCCCCCCCGATTCCCCCCAGCACATGGCCCACCTCGGCGCCGCGGTTGGGGCGACCCACGCCGATGCGAATCCGGGGGAAGTCCTCCGTGCCCAGCAGCTCGATGACCGACGACACCCCGTTGTGCCCCGCCGAGCCCCCCGCCATGCGCACGCGGACGGCCCCCGCGGGCAAGTCCATGTCGTCGTAGACCAGCAACAGATCCTTGGGGGTCAGCTTGTACCAGGACAGGAGGGAGGCCACCGACTGGCCACTGAGGTTCATGAAGGTCTGGGGCTTGGCCACCACCAGCCCGCCCGCGCGCCGGCTCTCGCCGACCTGGGCCTTGCAGTGGTTACGCCAGGAGAGCTCCAGGCGCTGACCTAGCAGGTCAGCCACCATGAAGCCCACGTTGTGGCGAGTCTTGGAGTACTTGTCGCCCGGGTTGCCCAGGCCTATGACGAGGTGTCGAAACACGTGTGCCTGCCTAAACCACCAGCGCCAGACGGAAGACCACCAGGGTCTTACTCGGCCTTGGCGGGAGCAGCAGCAGCACCGGCGGCGGGGGCGGCGCCAGGAGCGGCCTCGTCCTCGGCAGTGCCAGCGCCCTTGGGGGTCTTGATGATGACCAGGGGGAACCTGCACTTGGACACGGGCTTCACGCCTTCGCCGTAGTTGACCTGGTCAACGTACAGCACTTCGTTGGCGTTGATGGGCGTGATGTCCACTTCCACGGAGCTGGGAAGGTTCTCCGGGGCGGCTTCCAGCAGCACGTCGAAGGCAGCCACGTACACGCGACCGCCGGCCTTCTCGCCGATGGCCGTGCCGGTGTAGCGCATGGGCACCTTGCAGCGCACGGGCTGACCGGCCACGCAGGCCTGGAAGTCAATGTGCACGAGGGTCCGCTTGACGGGGTGAACCTGGTAATCCTTGATGAGGGCCCAGCGGGTCTCACCACCGAAGTCCAGCTTGCACTGGCGAGCGGGACTCTTGAGGTCGTCCAGCATGGCCACCACTTCGCGGGCATTCACATAAAGCGGCTGGGGCTGCTCCATGTCACCGCCATAAAGCACGGCGGGGACCTGCCCGGCCTTCCTGCTCCTGCCGACAGCGCCCTTGGGCTCCTCGCCTCTCTTCACGGCCTTGATAGCAATAAGTTCCATTGGATAGCCTCCATCGAAATCGTCTGTTGGGGCGCCAGGAGTCGAACCTGGAAAGCGGGTACCAAAAACCCGAGTCATGCCATTTGACGACGCCCCATCACGGAAACGCCCCAGAAAATCGCTGGGCTTAGTTACTACAAAGGCCGGGGGTTGTCAACACAAGTTGCCGGCACCTCTCAGGAACTTGCACTGCTTCTTCGAACGCATATCATGGGCCCGACCGTGTTGCGGCCCAGGGCCCAGCACCCCTTTTGGAGGTACCAACCATGCAGCAGAGCATCAGCCCCTTCCCCAGCAGTCCCGAGGCTTCCTGGTACAGCCTGACGTCCGACACCGAGTTGAAGGTCCAGCGTTGGATGGTCTCCACCGAGGAGTCCCGGCGCATCTGCAACGAGCCCCTCTTCCTGGGCGTGGACTTTTCCCGAGGCCTCCAGGCGGCCATCACCAAGGCAATGAAGGTCGCTCCCTTTATTAATGATCTGAGGAAGCTGGACCCCTGCAAGCTGTGCACTGTCAACTTCCTGCGCGGCAGCCTGAACTTCGGCCTGCGGGAGGCCCTGCGGGACGCCGCCGGCTCCAACACCCACGCCACCTGCTTCATGAGCAGCCAGCGCTTCCGCGTGGATGGCCGCTGGCACGTCAAGGAGGACATGTACCGCAAGCTGGACATCCCCCAGGGTGCCTACCTGGTGCTGGGTGACGTGGTGGCCACGGGCGTCACCGTGGATAACGGCCTGCAGGTCATGTACGACGTCATGCAGGAGAAGGGCATCAAGCCCGCGGGCCTGGTGTTCTTCACCATCGGCTGCCACAAGATCGAGAAGATCCTGGAGCGCTGGCACGCCCTGTTCTCCAAGGACAACCCGGGCTACAAGGGCACCCATGTGGTGTACCTCGAGGGCAAGTTCCGGCTGGTGGACTCCAAGACCCCGCTGCAGATCGCGCTCCAGGGAACGGATCTGGTCAAGCTGGGCGCCATCCTGACCCCCGAGTATGCCCTCAGCCTCTACGACAACCCGGCCTATGTGCTGGAGCGCTGCGCCATCTACGACGCCGGCAGCCGGGCCTTCGATGTGCCCGCCTACCTGGAGGACGTCCAGGGCTACTGGGTGCAGGTGGCCGCCATGGCCAAGCGCGGCTTCACCCTCAAGGAGGCCCTGAAGGAGCGCTGGAGCGAAGAGGGCTTTGAGACCTGGGAAAGCTTCCAGGCCCTGGCCGACCTGTTCTGGAAGGGTGTGTCGGAGGAGGTCCGCCGGCAGATCTACACCGCCTACCAGGCCCGCTGGAACGCCCAGTTCCTGACCGAAAGCGAAAGCCCCAAGGCCCTGCTGAACATCGCCAATGCCAGGCTTCATGCCATTCAGCACAACTGTCCCTTTCATTGCACGGAGGCCCCATGACCTGGGAAGGACCCTTCAAGCCCCATCACATTGACGCCGCCGCCGCCGATCTGGCGGGCAACAACGGTCTTGGCCGCTACGTCTTCCTGCCCGGCAGTGACGGACGGGCCAAGGCCATCGCGGGTTTTTTCAAGAACACCCGGGTGCTGCCCAGCGATCGCGGTCACAACATCTACCTTGGGACCCTGGATGGCCTGAACGGCCGGCCCGTGGAGGTCGCCTCGGTGTCCAGCGGCATGGGCTGCCCCAGCGTAGACATCATCGCCACGGAGCTCATGAAGTTGGGCGCCCGTAGGCTGCTTCGGGTGGGGACGGCGGGGAGCCTGCAGCCCAAGAGCGTGCGCGTGCCCTCCATCGTGATCGCCACCGGCGCAGTGCGGGACGAGGGCACCAGCCGCCACTACCTGCCGGTGGAGTTCCCGGCCGTGGCCTCCCACGCAATGGTGGAGGCCCTGGAGGCGGCGGCCGTGACCGTGGGCGTGGCGGGCCACACCTTCAGCGGCATTGTCCACTCGAAGGATTCCCTGTTTGCCCGGGAGTTCGGCGAGGGCCCCAACCACGAGGACAACCACACCTACATGCAGAAGCTGGCGGTGGCGGGGGTACTGGCCTCGGAGATGGAGGCCTCCCACCTGTTCACCCTGGCCCAGGTGCACGGCCACGAGCTGCGCCCCGTGGGCAGCCGCAAGGACGACGGCGGCATCCTGGCGGGCTGCGTGCTGGCCATCATCGGGGACGATCGCCCCTTCGCGCCCCCGGACGACGCCAAGGCCGCCATCGACCAGACCATCGCCGTGGCCCTGGAGGGCATCCGCATCCTGGCTATGAAGGAATCAGAACGAACTATTTGAGCCCCAGCAGCCCGAAGAAGCCAGCCCAGGGGACTATGCCCTTGAGGTAGAACAGCCCCGCCGCCACGAAGAAGATCCCAAAGACCACGGAGACCGCCTCGGAGAACTTGCCGGGGCGCAGGAAGCGTCGAATCATGCCGCCGCTGGCGCCCAGCAGCAGGAACAACACACCCATGCCCAGGGCGAAGGACAGCATCAGCAGGCCGCCCTGCAGGACATCCTGGCCGCTGGCGATGAGGGTGAGGATGGCCACCAACAGGGGGCCCACACAGGGCGCCACAATGACCCCCATGACCGTGCCGAAGATGAAGGCCCAAGGGAAGCCGGCGCGCTGGCGCTTGGAGATGAAGGTGCGAAAGCCCGAGAAGTCCGCGAAGGAGAAGACGCGGGCGCTGGCCAGGGCCAGGGTCAGGAAGACCAGGGCAATGAAGCCCATCACCAGGGGGTTGGCAAAGACCGTCCCCACGGCGCCGCCCCCGAGGGCCGCGGCGATGCCCAGGGCCACATAGGTCAGCACCGTCCCGGCCACCACGATGAGGGACAGCACGAAGCTGCGACCCCGCCCCGAGCCACCGCTCCCCGAGCCCCCCATGGAGAGGAACGCGAAGATCAGGAAGTAGGCAGGATAGGTGCAGGGCGTCAGGCTGGCCGCCATGCCCGCCGCAAAGACCAGCAGCAGGGTCAGCAGGAAGCCCTGCTCGCGCAGCCAGTCGGTGAGGCCTGGTTCGCGTTCCGTGGCCACCGCCCCACCCTTCCCGCTGGCCTTGGCGAGGCGCGCCAGGAAGGCCTCGGGGGGCTCGTAATCGTTGAGGGTCAGCGCGGGATTCAAGGCCCCCTGGGGGGAGTGAAGCCCGATCCAGGGCAGGCCCACGATGCCCAGTTCCTCGTAGTACTTCTCGTTCTGGGGCAGGTCCATGTCCAGGTCCACCAGCACGAAGTCACGCAGCGCCTGGGCGACCTTGGGATCGGTGAAGGTCTCCTTCTTGAGGCGCTGGCAGGAGTGGCACCAGTCCGCCGAGGCATCCACCAGCAGGGGCTTGTCCTGGGTCTTGGCTGCTGCCCGGCCCTCCTCCACGCTGGGCAACCACTGCAGGCCCTCGGGGGCTTGCCCGCCCGAGCCAAGCCCAAGGAACAGGGGCCCCACCAGCAGGAACAGGGCGAAGCCATGCAGCAGCACCGCCGCGGCCTTGCGCAATCTGGCCGCAGTGCCCAGCAGGGCCCCCTCCGCCAGCAACACTCCGCGCCCCAACAACCAAGCCACGACCTCCACCGCCAAGGCGGCTCCCAGCACTGCAAATTGAGTCATTTGATCACCTGCCAGACGAAGTTATCAGCGATAGCTTTCGACAAGGCTGCGCATTAGAGGGTCCCCCGGGTAGTGGGAGAGCCCCGTTTCGAGGATTTTCACGGCATTTTCCTGGTCGCCCATCTTCTTGTAGGCCTGGGCAGCCCGGGAGTAGGCCGCGCGGTAGCGACCCCGCTCGATGGCCAGGTTGAAGAAGTCCACCGCCTGCTGGTGCTTCGCCAACTGGTAGCAGCAGTCCCCCGCCTTGTAGGGAGCCTCTGCCGAACTGGGGCGAATCTCCAGGGCCTTCTGGTAGTAGGTCAGGGCCTTCGCCAGATCGGTCTTGCGGTAGAAGTCGCCGGCGCTCATCAGGTCCTCGTAATCGTTGATCTCGGAGGCGTCCTTGATGCGGTCCCCTGGGCTGGCCTGGGCGGGCTCGGGCTCCACCTCCTTGGGTGACGACTCCCGGGGTTTGATCGGGGCGGGCGCAATCGCGACGGGCGCGGGTTTGGGCGCCTCCTTGACGACGGGCGCCGGGGTTGGCTGGGGCTTGGGTTCCTCCAAGGCGGCAGGCGCGGGTGGCGACCCGGGGGCGGGCGCCGGGGCCTCGGCCTCAGGGGTCACGTCGGTGGCCTGGGTCCTGACCTCCTCCACGGGAGCGGGCTCGGGCTCAGGGGCTGGCTGCACCTCGGGCTCAGGGGCGGGCGCCGGGGTGGGCTCCGGGGCCTGGACCTCCGCAGCCTCTGTCACCACGTCCGTGGCGGCCGCCGGTGGGGGCTCGGGGGCAGGGGCCGCCGGGGCAGGAGCCTCAGCCACCAGTTCCTCAACCACGTCGCCGGTCTGGTCACTGCCGTCACCGCCACAGGTGCCCATGGCAAACAGCAGGGCCACCAGGAACACCACTCCAAGGCCGCCCAGGATGGTGTACCGCCGGACCTGCTCCCGCCGCATGTCCTGCAGGATGGTCTCCTCGGCATTGACCGCCTGGCCCCTCACCTTCGCCTTGAAGGCGCCGTCTTCCCACTGGTCCGAGTTGCCCAGGTTGCGACTGAAAATCTCGCGCTCGGAGGACGCCTCGTCCTCAAACACAGCCGTGGCCTCAAGGTGCTCGGCGGCGGACTTGTCCACCAGGGCCTGGAGGTTGTGATCCGTATCCTCCGGTGCCATGGGGCGCTCCACGGTGGACTCCCGGGAGGCGGTCATCTCGGCCTTGCGGTCGGGAGGAGCCTGCACCAGCCGTTCGCTGGTGTCTTCAATGGGGTCACGGTCCCGCTGCCGTCCCCGCACCAGCACCGGATCGTCCTGGGCCGTGCGGTCGTTGGTGGCGTCGGCGCGCACCCCGTAGGCGTCCTCCTGGGCGCGCTTGTTCAGCCCACTGCGGCCCTTGATGCCTATGAATTCCTCGTCCGTGTGTTCGCGGGGATCATGCTCGTCATCTGGCTCGGACCCCGAGCCGCCGGCCTTGAGGGAGGCCTGATAGACATTCCCAAAGCTTGGCGCCCCCTCGGCCCCGTAGGAGCGGGCAGACTCGGCGGCGGCCTTGGCGGCGGAGGCCTTGGGCAGTTCGGGGACCCAGAAGCGGGCGAACCCGGCCATCAGCGGCATGTCCCCGATGCGGGTCCACTTCAGGCCGTCTTCTGAGATTTGGTCATCCAACCCCAGCATTCCCTTGGCCGCGGCGTCTTCCAGCCGGGCGTCATCGGGGAAGCTGAGCAGTGTGCCGTCGCCGCGCCGGATGAACCAACGGAAGGCGCGGGGCAGGGGCTCGCCGGGGCCGGGGGTCTTGGGGCCCCGCTGGATGTCAAGCAGGAAGCTGTGTCGGCAGTGCGCACAGGAGACCGCGGCGGCTTCTTTGTCCGTGCTGGTTTCATCCCAGGGGAAGGAACGGCCACAAGAGGGACATTGGATCAGCAAGGGCTGCCTCCGGTCGTATAGATTTAGCTGTCGCCGAATCTATCACCGGAGGGCCCGGGAAAAAACAGGTTTTTTCGGAAGAATCAGGCGCCCACGCGGCGGCTGTCGCGGCGCAGGACATTCTCCAGCAGGGCGGCCGGGTCGCGGAAGCGGGACAGCATCATCATGGCGGCGATGATGTAGGGCTTGTAGCTGGCTTCCTTGTAGGTCGGGATGCGGTACTTCTCGAACACATCCGCGGAGACCTCGCCGTTCTTGCAGGAGACGCCAGAGATGTCGGCGGGCAGGCAGTGCATGTACAGGGCCTCGCCGCCCTTGGTCTTCTTCATGAG
>CAIXZC010000045.1 GCA_903923815.1 uncultured Myxococcales bacterium | reverse complement strand
GCCGCTTTGCGGCGCTTGCTGCCATGGACGGGGACGGGCACAGGCCGGGCTCGCCTGCACATCGCCCGCCCGCTTGCACAAACGACCCACGCTACCGCTGGAGAAGGCGCGCCTGGAAGGACGACAAGGACAGCAAGGACGACAAGGACGTCAAGGACGGGATGGGGCGCGCCAAGACAATGGACGGCAGCGCCGCGCCGCTTTGCGGCGCTGGCTGCCATGGACGAAGCACGATCCCCAACTTTCGTTGGCTACCCCGCCCGCAGTACCCGGTCCTTTCCGTCCTTTTTGTCCTTCAGGTCCATTCAGTCCTTGGCGTCCTTGGTGTCCTTCGTCCTTTGTCCTTTGTCCTTTCCCCCACGACCGACTATATTAGCGCCGCTGTTTCTTCCTGGGGGCTGCATGGTTGCTAGAGGACTTGGGTTGTTGCTGGTGGGGGTGCTGGCCCTTGGGGGCTGCGGGCGGCAGGGTGGGGCGGTTTCGGCTGGGCCTGCTTCTGTGGCCGTGGGGCTTCCGGTGTTGGGTTGGTTTGTGTCGCGGCTTGGGCCTGAGGGGTTGGCGGTCAGTTCGCTTTTGCCCCCCGGCGCCTCCCCCCACAGCTATGAGCCCTTGCCTGATTCGGTGGCCAAGACCTTGAGCGCCCGGTTGATGATCATTGCTGGCATGCCCTTCGAGCGTCGTCTGGCCCAGCGCCTTGGGGCGCGGGACGGTGGGCCTCGGGTGGTGGACCTGGCCGAGGGGCGCACCCTGCTGCCTGGTGACGAGGGCGAACTGGACCTGCACTACTGGATGGACCCGCGGGAGGGCGTAGACATTGCCCGTCGCGTGGCAGAGGCCCTGAAGGTTGTGTTCCCCCAGGAGGCTGCGGCCATTGACGGGCGGCTGGCCGTGGTTGTTGCGGAGATCCAGGCGGTGGACTTGGAGTTGGAGGCCCTGCTGGCCCCTCACAAGGGCGAGAAGGTCTTTGTGTATCACGGCGCCTACGGGTACCTTTGCCAGCGCTATGGTCTTACCCAGGTCAGCCTGGGCGTGGGCGGCAAGGAGGCCGGGGCGGCCCAGGTCCACGGCATGATGGAGGAGGCCGCGCACAACCATGCGCACGGCATCCTGGTCCAGCCGCAGTACGCCGGTGGGGCCCGCAGCTTTGCCGGGAAACTGGAGGCCGTGGCCATTCAGTCGGACCCCCTGGCGGGCGACTATCTGGAAGTGCTGCGGGGAAGTGCCCAGGCCATGGTGGCGGCGCTGTCTGATCATGTCGGAACCCCGACCGCAAGGGAGGGGGCTGGCCGTAGCCACTGAAACGAGGTTCCATGGACGCGCTGGTATTTGAAGAGGTCAGCTTTGGTTATGAGGGCCTGGAGGTCCTCAGCAATATCAACTTCCGGCTGGAGGAGGGCTCGTTCACCGCGGTGGTGGGCCCCAACGGCGGCGGAAAGACCACCATCATCAATCTGGCACTGGGCCTGCTGACCCCCAGTTCGGGCCGCATCTCGGTGTTTGGCCAGCCCCCCGGCAGCCTTCCTGGGTTGGTGTGCCACGTCCCTCAGCGCTTCGCAGGCATGCAAGACTTTCCGCTTTTGGTTCGGGATGTTGTAATGCTGGGGCTAAAGTCTGGCATGAAGTTGACCGGGCCCTTTCGGCGCAGCGAAAAGCACCAGGCGGACGAGCTGTTATCGCGCCTTGGGCTGCTACACCTGGCCCGCCGTCCCTTCGGGGCGCTGTCAGGTGGCGAACGCCAGCGGGTGCTGATCGCCCGGGCCCTGGCGGGGCAGCCCCGGCTGCTGCTGCTGGACGAGCCCACGGCCAATGTGGACCTGCCCTCCCAGCAAAGCATCCACGGCATCCTGCGCGAGTGGGACGGCCGCACCACCATCCTCATGGTCACCCACGACATGAACTTCGTGTACGGCGGGGCCGCCCGGGTCCTGTGTGTCAACCGCAGCGCCGCCATCCACCCCACGGGGGAGGCCGCCGAGGAAGAGATCTGCCGCATCTACGGCACCCACATGAAGCGGGTGCTGCACGACCGTTACCTGGGCGGCTTCAAGGAGAACGGAGGCCCCGGTGGGGTTTGACAGCTACCTCTCCTCAGGCCTGCTGCAGTTGGCCCTCCTGGGCGGGCTGCTGGCGGCCCCCGCGGCGGGCATGGTGGGCGCCGTCATGGTCAGCCGCCGCATGGGCTATCTGGC
>CAIXZC010000044.1 GCA_903923815.1 uncultured Myxococcales bacterium | reverse complement strand
GGTCCACTGGGTGTCCCGGGGGCCCTGATGCAGGGCGTTCTGGGGCAGCCGCGCGCCCAGCGTCACGGAGGAGCGCGAGTGGGCCAGCCGCGTGACCATGCGGATCATCACGGGGATGCCCAGGCGCTCGGACAGCTCCAGCCCGTAGCGGGCCATGTCGTAGCACTCCTGATGGTTGCGGGGCTCCAGCACAGGCATCTTGGCGAACTCGGCCAGCACTCGGGAGTCCTGCTCGTTCTGGGAGCTGTGCATGCCCGGATCATCCGCCACCAGCAGCAGGAAGCCGCCCCGGGCGCCGGTGAGGGCGGAGTTCATGAAGGGGTCCGCGGCCACGTTGAGGCCCACGTGCTTCATGGTCACCATGGCGCGGCGACCGCCGAAGGACATGCCCAGGGCCTCCTCGTAGGCCACCTTTTCGTTGGCGGACCAGAGGGCGTGGACGCCGTACTCGGCGGCCTTGGCCTGGGCGTACTCGAAGACCTCGGTGGAGGGGGTGCCGGGGTAGCCGTAGCAACCCGACAGGCCGGCGTCCAGGGCGCCCTGGGCCAGGGCCTCATCACCAAGTAGGACCAGATTCTTCTGCATGGGGGCCTCCGACAGGTGGGGAGGGGTGGGCTGGCAGACTACCGCTGGGCGGCGGGGGCCTCGGGGGCGGCGGCCTTGGCGTCGACGGCGGCCTGTTCTTCAGCCTTGACCTCGGCCTCCACGGTGGCCTCATCGGGGCAGAGGCTGTTCATGTGGGCGCCGATGACCGTGGCGTCCGTGGGCTGGGGCTTGAAGTTGATCTTGGCGCGCAGCAGCTCGTACTGGGTGAGGGTGTAGTTGGCGGCGCTCAGCAGCTCGTTGCGCTTGGCGGCCATCTCCAGGTCCGTCAGGCGGCCCAGGTTGCGGTCCTTCTGCAGGCAGGTCTCCTTGGCGATGAGCTCCAGGATGATGGCGCGCACGGTGGGGTCCATCTCCTGGGGGCGATCCTCCAGCATGGTTGCGGCCCGACCCTCCAGGCTGTCAAAGGAGGCCTTGGCGGTCTGGAAGGCCGTGGAGGCCTTGGCCAGGTCGTCCTGCAGCAGGTAGGCCTTGACGCCGGTCAGTTCGGCCTCCAGCTTGCCGTACTCCTCCGCAAACGCCAGCACGGCCTGGACCTTGGTGTCGTTGCCGTCGGTCTTCCAAAGGCCCGAGTGCTCCACCAGGGCGGCCTTGGTGTCGGCGAAGGTCTTGAGGGTCTCGGCCAGGGCCTCGGTGAGGGCCTTCTTCTCGGCGGCCGTCTTCTCTTCCTGGGCCTTGCGGGCAGCCTCTTCAGCCTTGGCCTGCTCCTCTTTGGCCAGCTTCATGGCGGCCTCAGCGGCGGCCTTCTCGTCCTGGGCCTTCTTGACGGATTCCTCCGCCGCGGCCTTGGCCTGGGCGGCCTTCTTGGCCTCCTCAGCCTTGTCGGTGCAGGCCATCAGGGACAGGGAGAGCAGAGCAACCAAAGCAAGTCGTTTCATTAAGGAACCTCCAAGTTCAAGTACGGGCCGGATTATCAGAGCATCCGCCCCAAGGGTCAACGGCTTAGTGCCAGGGACGGTCCTAACATCTTCAAGTTCCCAGGGACGGTCCTAATCTCCCCTTGTTTCGCTCCCGGGGACGGTCCTAATCTCCCCTCGTTTCGCTCCCACTCCGCCCGTTGCGCCCGTCTTGCGAGATGCTGGTGCCGGTCCTGGGGCTGGTTGGAGTCGCTCGCCCCCGCGGCCCCCACCGTGCTATGGTCCCGCCAATCGCGCGGGAGATGGGCATGGCAAACGCGACCCCACTTGACGGTCTGTATGACTTCGATGAGCTGATTGAACGGCGCCCCACGGACAGCACTAAGTGGCATCACTTCGGGCCCGAGGTGCTGTCCCTGTGGACGGCGGATATGGACTTTCGCGGTCCCGCGCCCGTGCAAGAGGCCCTTCAACAACGGGTCGCCCACGGCATCTTCGGCTATTGCTTTGAGCCCCCCATGCTGCGGCGGACCATTGTGGAACGTCTGGCCGCCCTGTATTCCTGGGAAGTGCGTCCCGAGGAGATCCTGTTCCAGACCGGCGTGGTTGGTGGGTTGTACCGGCTGTGCCATGCGGTGGCGGGCCCCCAGGACGCCATCCTCATGATGCCCCCCGTGTATCCGCCCATCGCCGGGGCCGCCTGGCACAACGGCTCCGTCCCTCAGGAACTGCCCCTGCTGGCCGGGCCCGACGGCCAGGCCCTGATTGACTTCGACCGGCTGGAGCAGACCATCACCCCCCAGACCCGCCTGCTGATCCTGTGCAACCCCCACAACCCCGTGGGCCGGGTGTTTCTTCCGTCGGAGCTGCGGCAACTTGGCCAATTGTGCCTGCGGCGCGGCGTGCTGGTGTGTTCAGACGAGATTCACTGCGACCTGCTGTTCACCGGGCAGCGTCACACGCCCATGGCGTCGCTGGGCCCCGACCTGGCCCGCAACACGGTGACCTTCATGGCTCCCAGCAAGACCTTCAACATGCCGGGCCTTCGCTGTTCTTTTGCCATCGTGCAGGACCCCGACCTGCGGCGGCGCCTGGGCAATCCCCACTCCCTGGAGTTCGCCGAGGTGAACACCCTGGGCTTCGTGGCGGCCCAGGCCTCCTACGCCTTGGGTGGCCCCTGGCTTGCCCAACTGCTGCCCTACCTGGAGGCCAACCGGAACCTGGTTCAATCCTGGGTTGAAAATGAGCTGCCGGGTATGAAGATGACCCTGCCCCAGGCCACCTACCTTGCGTGGCTGGACTGTCGCCACAGCGCGGCCGCCCCCGATCCCTACCGCTTCTTCCTGGAACGCGCTGGCGTGGGCCTGGCCGACGGGCGCGAGTTCGGCACCGGTGGCGAGGGCTTCGTGCGACTGAACTTCGCCTGCCCCCGTGCGCGTTTGCAGGAGGCCCTGGCGCGCATGGCGCGGGCGCTGGCGGGATAGACTGGCGGGGCCGAAGAGAAGGCGCGCAAGGACGGGAAGGACCGGCCGGCCCGGTGGCAGATGGACGTTAGGCTATGTAACACGCTGAAACTAAACATAAAAAGCACGAAGTTTCACGTGAAACATGGCTTGCGTGGCGGGCATGCGTGGGGCCGTTCGTGGGTTCCCCGCGAGCCCCCTTCCCCTGACAGAAAAACCCACTGGACAGATCGTGATCCTGGGCGATAATCGCGACGTTGTTTCACGTGAAACAGGTGAGTCATGGGCAAGATTGTGGCTATCGTGAATCAGAAAGGCGGCGTGGGGAAGACTACCACCGCCGTCAACCTCTCCTCCTGCGTGGCTGCCCTGGAATACAAGACGCTTCTGGTGGATTTTGACCCTCAAGGAAACAGCTCCAGCGGAGTTGGCTTGGACAAAAGTCGCCCCCAGCACGTTTATCACGGACTCCTGGGGTTGGCAGAACCTGCGGAGCTCATCGTTGAGACCCAGGTGCCCTTCCTTTACCTGCTGCCCTCGGGTCAGGATCTGGCGGGGGCGGAGATCGAACTGGTGTCCTTGATGGCCCGGGAGACCCGCCTCAAGAAGATGCTGGAGAAGGTCCGCGAGGACTACGACTTCATCTTCGTGGATTGCCCGCCATCCCTGGGGCTGTTGACGGTCAACGCTCTGGTGGCGGCGGACTCCATCCTGGTGCCCGTGCAGACCGAATACTTCGCGCTGGAGGGACTGTCGGACCTCATGGGGACCATTGGCCTGATCCGGTCTGAATTGAATCCCCAGTTGGTCATTGAGGGCCTCTTGCTGACCATGGTGGACGAGCGCACGCGCCTGGCCAGGGACGTGGCCAACGAGGTCAAGGTGCACTTCGGGGCCCAGGTCTTCGACACGGTGATCCCCAGGAACATCAAGCTGTCCGAGTCTCCCTCCCACGGGGAGCCCATCATCATGTATGACATCGCCTCCAAGGGGGCCCAGGCCTACCTGGCCCTGGCGGCGGAGTTCGTGGACCGGCAAAAGGAGGGTGCGGCATGACGGGAAACAAGAAGGGTGGCCTGGGAAAGGGCCTGGGCGCGCTGCTGCCCGGCAAGCGCGACGCAGAGCTTCAGCAGTGCCCCTTGGACCGCATAAAACCTGCCCAGGTGCAGCCCCGGACGGCCTTTGATGAGGACGCCCTGGAGGAGCTGGCGGCGTCCCTGAAGATGCACGGCTTGTTGCAGCCCATCGTGGTGCGGCCCACCGAGGACGGGTACTCCATCATCGCCGGCGAGCGCCGCTACCAGGCCGCCAAGCGGGCGGGCCTGACCAGCGTGCCCGTGGTGGTCCGGGACCTGTCCGATTCCGCGGCCTACGAGCTGGCCCTGGTGGAGAACATCCAGCGGGAGAACCTGAACGCCATGGAGGAGGCCCGGGCCTTCTGCCATCTGGTGGAGGATTTTTCCTATACCCACGCCCAGCTTGCGGAGCGCATGGGCAAAAGCCGCAGCGCGGTCAGCAACGCCCTGCGGCTGGTGGACCTGCCCCTGGAGGTCCAGGCCCTGGTGGAGGGTGGGGGGCTGAGCGCCGGCCATGCCCGGGCGCTGCTGGGACTCAAGGGCGCCGAGGCTCAGCTTGCCCTGGCCCAGCGCGTACTTGCAGAGCAGTTGAACGTCCGGGCGTTGGAGAAGCTGGTAAAGGAGGCCCTGAAGCGCCCCGCCAAGGGCCGCGCGGGCCGCAAGGAGAGCGCCCTGGAGCCCTACTTCCGGCAGGTCGAGGAGGAGCTGGCCCGGGGCTGCGGGCTCAAGGCCCGGTGCCGCCGCAAGGGCAGCCGCACGGAGGTGGCCTTCCTGCTGGACTCGGTGGCCCAGTTGGAGGATCTGCTGCGCCGTGTTTCACGGGAAACCTGACTAGAAATCGATAGTGAAGTCATCCACTTGCGCGCCGCTATCCAGGTTCCTTGCCTGCACCTGCAGCGTCCCCCCAAGCACCTCTAGAAAGATCCCGTCGGCGCAGCAGTCGGCCTTGACCTGCCCCCGGGTGAGGCCCGGCAGTTGGCGGTAACGCTCCGCAGCCAGCGAAGACACCGTCACGAAGTGCACGCCCCCCACGAAGAAGCGCTCGTAGCCGTGGTTGTGGCCCGACAGCACCAACTGGACCTTGCCCGCAAGCAGGGGTGGAAGGCGTTCATCGTAGGCCGACCCGTGGAAGCCGTCGCTCAGGGGCGCCTGGTGCAGCACCAGGATCTTCAGGGGCCCGCGCAGCGCCTCAACCTGCGACAACAACTCGTCCAGGGGCAGCCCCCAGGGCAACAGCAGCACCGACAGGGGGCCCCGTTCATACACCTGGGGACCTTGGCAGGCGCCCCCAAGATACCAGTTGCACAGCTCGTCGGAGATGGGCTGGAGTGGCCTGAAGTCATGGTTGCCGGCGGCGGCCAGCAGGGGAACCCGAGAGAGTAGGGGGCCAAGGGTGGAAACATAGTCGTGCCAGTCCCTGCGGTCCGCCGGGTATCGGACAGCGTCCCCGCCAAACAGGAACAGATCGGGCCCGAAGGCCAGGACGGCTTCCAGCTTTCCGGCCGAAAATTCGCCCCCGTTCTGGTAGTCGGCCAGGAAGACCATTCGGCGAGGGACGGAGCAGAGGGCAGCGCCAGCCACCTCGAGTTGTTTATCACCATCTAGCAACTGAAGGTTTTCACAATCTGACCCGGAAAACCGGACCTCGTATTCCGTCCCCAGATCGGTTTTCCGGCCCTGGTCAAGGGCCCAGGCACCCCCCGCGCCCCCGACGACTCCCAGGGGCCTTTCCGGCCCTTCTACGCGCAGCAGCCCTTTGCCCTCTGAAAGAGGGGTCAGCCAGGGACCCAGGGGGACGGAGGATGGGTCGTTCCGGGAATAGAAGGGGGACAGGGGGAAGAAGAGGGCGGCCCAGGAAAGGGCACCCACCAGCAGCGCGAGGAGGACAGTCAGTTTTGTTCGAAGCCTCAACGGTTCACTCCATTCCAGACCAAGACACCCAACCGGGCCCGCTTACTTCGTGCGCGGCTTGGACGGCCGGGCTGCGGCTTGGACGGCCGGCCGGGCTAGCCCAGTTCCTGGGGGCGGTTGGTGCCCAGGTGGTTCTGGTACCACAGGACCAGGACGATGAGGCTCCACAGGGGTTTGCGGTTGTCCCGGCGGCCCAGCATGTGGTCCTCGAAGAGGCGGCGCACGCCGGCGGGCTCGAAGACCCCCAGGGCCTCGATGTTGGCCGTGGACAGGATGCTGCTGGCCCAGTCAAACAGCTCGCCTCGCAGCCACTTGCCGATGGGGACCCCGAAGCCCTTCTTGGGCCGGCGCACCACCTGGCTGCCAAGCTGATCCCCCAGGGCCAGCTTCATGATGTGCTTGAGGCTGCGGCCGTGCAGCTTGTAGCTGGTGGGCAGGCTGGTCAGAAAGTCCACCAGGGCCGTGTCCAGCAGGGGGGCGCGCAGCTCCAACGAGTTCATCATGGAGGCCCGGTCCGCCTTGGTCAGGATGTCGTCGCACATGTAGATCTTGGCGTACAGGTAGGACAGGGCGTCGAAGTCGTCCCGGGGGGCCACGCGGGTCAGGTGCTGCCGCACGATGTCCAGCACCGCCTCGTCGTCCACCGCGTCCAGCAGTTCGGGCCGCAGCAGGCCGCGCTGCTCGTCCGGGGCCAGGGCGCCAATCCATACGAAGTGCCGCGAGAAGCGGTCGTACTCCATGCCCTTGACGAAGCGCTTGGCCTGGTAGTCCAGGCTGATGTTGTTGTGGGACACGGGCAGGGCCCGGGCCATGGTCGCCACCGCCGCCTGCACGGGGGCCGGCAGCAGGGCGTACCAGCGGGCGATCTTGTGGGCCTTGAAGGTGGGGTAGCCCAGGGCCAGTTCGTCCCCCCCGTCCCCCCCGATGGCCACCGTCACCCGTTCCCGGGCGAAGTTGCACAGCAGGTAGGTGGGCAGCAACGAGTTGTCCGCCAGGGGCTCGTCCAGGTGACCCATGATCTTGTCGATGGAGCGCAGCATGACCTCGGGGGACAGGACCTTGTGATGGTGGGTCGTGTGGAAGTTTCGGGCCACCGCCGCGGCGTAGGAGGACTCATCAAACGAGGGGTCCTCGAAGCCAATGCTGAAGGTCTGGATGTCCGGGCCGTCCAGCAGCTTGGACGTGGCCGCCACCACCGCCGAGGAGTCGATGCCGCCGGAGAGGAACACGCCCAGGGGCACCTCCGACATGAGGCGCTTCTCCACGGAGCTCAGCAGCAGGTTGCGGTAGCGGGCGCAGGCCTCCTGCATGGGGGGCGCTGCCTGGTCCTTGGGGGGGAAGCTGAGGTCCCAGTAGCGGCGCTGCTTCAGGTCCCCGTTGCGGTACAGCAGGCTGCAGCCGGGCTCCAGCTTGTGCACACCCTCCAGGATGCTGTCGGGGGCGGGCACGCAGTCGAACAGCAGGTAGCGGCGCAGGGCCAGGGGGGACATCTGGCGAGGGCACAAGGGGTTGGCCAGCAGGGCCCCCAGCTCGGACCCGAAGAGGAAGCCACCGGGGGTGTCAGCCCAGAACAAGGGCTTCTTGCCAAGGCGGTCGCGGCCAAGAAACAGGCTGTGCTTCTTCTGGTCCCAGATGGCAAAGGCGGCCATGCCGTCGATGTGCTCGCAGACGCCCTCGCCGAAGTCCTCCCACAGGTGCACCAGCACCTCCGTGTCGCTGCGGGTGCGGAAGGTGTGGCCGCGCAATTCCAGCTCGGCGCGCAGGGCGGTGTAGTTGTAGATCTCGCCGTTGAAGACGGTGATGACCGAGCCGTCCTCGTTGGCCAGGGGCTGGGCACCCCCCGCCAGGTCAATGATGGAGAGGCGCCGGTGCCCCAGGAACACGGACTCGGCGCACCAGAAGCCCTCGGCGTCGGGGCCCCGGTGGGCGATGGCGTCGTTCATCCGCTTGAGGACCTGCCCGGCGTCGAAGTCGGGGCGTCGCTTGGTTAGAAAGCCGCAGATACCGCACACGGTGGTCAGTCCTTCTCGGGCGCCGGGGGCAGGCCCAGGCGCTCGCGGATTACGTAGGGGGTGCGCCCCCGGGATTCGTAGTAGGTGCGCACGTTCAGCTCGGCCAGCAGGCCGATGAGCAGGATCTGCAGCCCCGCCAGGCCCAGGAAGATGGCCGCGTAGAAGAAGGGATCGGTGAACATGGGGCCGCCCCAGATGAGCTTCTTGGCGATGGCCCACAGGAAGGACAGGGTGCCGCCCCCCAGGGCCAGCAGGCCCCACTTGCCGAACAGGTAGTTGGGCTTGGAGGAGTAGGCCACCAGGAAGCGCACGGTCATGAGGTCCAGGATGACCCGGAAGGTGCGGGAGAGGCCGTACTTGGTCTTGCCCAGGGTGCGGGGGTGGTGCTGGACGGGGACCTCCTTGATGCGCCCGCCGGCCCAGGCCGCGTAGGCCGGGATGAAGCGGTGCATTTCGCCGTACAGACGAATTTCACTAATAATTTCGCGGCGATACGCACTGAGGGTGCAGCCGTAGTCGTGCAGTTGCACGCCCGTCACGCGGCTGATGATGGCGTTGGCGATGCGGCTGGGCAGCTTGCGGGACAGGGCCTTGTCCTGGCGGTGCTTGCGCCAGCCCTTGGCCACGTCGAAGCCCTCGTCCAGCACACCTAGCAGCATGGGAATGTCGGAGGGGTCGTTCTGGAGGTCCGCGTCCATGGGCACCACCACCTCGCCGGAGGCATGGCGGAAGCCCGCCTCCATGGCGGCGGTCTGGCCGAAGTTGCGCCGGAAGGTGATGAGCCGAAAGCGTGGGTCCGCGGTGCAGATGGCCTTCAGCAGGTCCTCGCTGCCATCCCGGCTGCCGTCGTTGGCGAAGATGACCTCCCAGGGTTTGGTCACTACGGCCAGGGCCTCCAGCAGCTTCTGGTGCAGCAGGGGGATGTTGTCTTTTTCGTTGTAGATGGGGATGACCACGCTAAGGAACATGGGCCCTCTTTTTCTAGTGCTTGGGGTGGTTCTCGCGGTGGCCGGCCCACAGCAGCAGGGCCCCGCCCAGGATGATGACGGCGGGCCACCAGACGTCCGCGTGGGTCCAGGCCATGGCCTTGGTGCTGGGCACGCCGCCCACCAGGCGCCACAGGCCCACGCCCTCCAGCAGCACGCCGTTGCACAGCAGCACCGCCCCGCTCAAGGTCCAGATGGACAGCATTTTTTCTTTGGTCATCATGGGTCCCCTTGCTACCAGAAGAGCAGATTGAGGGCAAGCAGAATGCCCAGGGCCACGGCGGCGAAGAAGCCCGGCGAGGTGAACCAGGAGCCCCGGTGCTGTTCGCGCGCCAGGTCGGTGCAGCCCCGCACCAGGCCCTCCAGCTCGGCCTCGGGTTTGCGGCGGGTGACGAAGGACAGCCCGAAGGTCAACCCCAGGGCCAGCCCGAAGCTCCACACCGCCTGCCAGAAGTTGCGGGACATGTCCCCGGGCGCGGTGTAACCCGTCAGCCACTCGTTGGCCTGGGGGCTCAGCAGGCCGCTGCGGAACAGCATGAACAGGGTAAAGGACGCCACCATGCCCGTGCCCAGGCCCACGAAGGCCGCCGTGGGGGTGGCGCGCTTCCAGAACATGCCCAGCAGCATGACCGCGAAGAGGGGCGCATTGATCCAGGAGAAGATGGCCTGGATGTAATCCATGATGGTGTCGAAGTTCATGGCCAGGTAGGCCGTCCCAACGGAGATCAAAATGCCCGCGATGGTGCTGATGCGGCCCACCAGGACCAAGTGCTTCTCGCTGGCCTTGGGGGCGAAGAGGGGCCGGTAGATGTCGTAGGTCCACACGGTGTTGAAGGCGCTGATGTTGCCCGCCTGCCCGGCCATGAAGCCCGCCAGCAGGGCGGTGATGCCCAGGCCCGCCAGGCCCTCGGGGTAGTAGCGCGCGATGAGCAGGGGCAGGGCGGTGTCGTTCCAGGGGCCGCCCGTGCCCGGGTGGGGCAGCAGGGGCAACTGGCCCGCTTCGAAGAGCTTCAAGGCCGCCAGGCCCGCCCCCACCACGATGATGGGCAGGAACATCTTGAGGTAGGCGGCGGTGATGGGCGTGAGGCGCGCGGCCCGCAAGTCCTTGCTGGACAGGGCCCGCTGGACTACCAGGAAGTTGGTGGTCCAGTAGCCGAAGGACAGCACGAAGCCCAGGCCCAGGATGATGCCCCCGAAGCCCACCTCCATGGGGTTGGCCGCGGCGGTGCCCGTGGAGGCCCACAGGTGGGTCATGCCCGCGGGCAGGTCCTTGACCAGACCCCCGACGCCCCCGTTCTCCCAGATGGCCAGGATGGCCACCAGCAGCAGGCCCGCCCAGATCAGGAAGAACTGGACGATCTCAGTGAAGATGGCGGACAGCAGGCCCCCCAGCACGATGTAGAAGCCCACGGAGACGGCGCCCACCCACAGGGACAGCTCCCAGTTCCAGCCCAGGATGGAGCGGAACACCAGGGCCATCATGTAGAGGTTCACGCCGGACATGAGCACCGTCATGAAGGCGAAGGAGACGGCGTTCAGCATGCGGGTGCGCTCGTCGAAGCGCAGGCGCAGGTACTCGGGGATGGAGTGGACCTTGCTGTTGTAATAGAAGGGCATCATGTACAGCCCCAGGAACAGCATGGCGGGGACGGCGCCGATCCAGTAGAAGTGGCACACGTGGATGCCGTACTTCATGGCCCCGCCCGTCCAGCCCAGGATCTCGATGGTGCCCAGGTTGGCGGACAAAAAGGCAATCCCCGCGGCCCAGGCGCCGTTGCTGCGCCCCGCCAGGAAGAAGCCCTCACCTGTCCCGGAGAAGCGCTTCAAGTAGAAGCCGATGGCGAAGATGGAGATGAAGAACAGGCCAATGACCACCCAATCCAAGAGTCCCAGGATCATGCCAAGCTCCTTTGCTGTACCTGCCTAGAACCGGGCCGCGAAGGCAGCCTGGAAACCAGCCACGGGGTCCGTGCTGAAGGGGTGCGCCTCGTTGACGAACACGGAGGAGGCCTCGCCGGGCAGGAAGACCTGGGCCACGGCCAGGAAGGAGGCCTGGTCCAGCACCGCGAAGTCCACCACCAGATCACTCTCCAGGCCCAGCAGGCGGCCGCCCCCGGAGTTTTCGGGGTTCAACGAGAAGCCCCCCGCCAGGACCAGCACGGGGCTGATCCGGGGGGTCAGGCTGTAGCCCACGCTGGCATCCAGCAGCAGCAGGCCCGCGCGGTTCACGAAGAAGGAGCCCAGGGTCTGGCTGACGCGCTCGTCCAGGTTGTCGTAGCGGTCCCGCAGTTCGTCCTCGGAGAGGATGAGGGAGGGGCTGCGGTTCTTGCCCGAGTAGAAGAACGCGCTGTTGCCGTTGTCCCCCTCCTCGTCGTCATCCGGGGACAGCAGCAGGGCGCCGGCGGACAGGTACACGGGGCCGCTGCGCCGCGACACCCCGCCCTGGACCGCCAGGGCACCGTGGTAACGATTGGCGCCCCCCACCGCGTAGCCCTCCAGCACCCCCGCCTGGGTCAGCGCGTGGAACTGCCCGCGGGTGTTGCCGTGCTTGTAGCGAAAGCCCGCCTCCAGGGTGGCAAGCTGCACCGAGCGCCCCGCCCGGGTGTAGTCCCCCATGCCCCCTAAGAAAAGATCCAGATCCAGGCTGTTGTGGATCTTGCGCGAGGCCCCCAGGTTCAGGAAGAACACGTCCCGGGTGAAGCCCGTCTGCCCCTGGACCAGGCCCTCGTAGCTGTCGTCGGGAAGCTGTCCCAGGGCGGCCTCAAAGGCCCACAGACCCCGGGTGGTGGTGAGGGACACAGCGCCCGCCCAGTGGGCCAGGTAGACCCCCGAGGGGTCCTGCAGGTACTGGTAGCCGGTCTTGACCAGGACCTTCCCGGGCAGCATGACGGAGGCCCACAGCTCGCGGTGCTTGAGCAGCATGGCGGACTGGTCGCCGGCGAAGCCCTGGTCGGGGTTGTTGCGGGCCCAGGCGTTCCAGCCCAGCTCTACTTGATAGAACACCTGGAGGTGCTGGGCGGGGGTCCACAGGAAGTCGGGGCGGAACAGGGTGGCGGCCTGCCCCACGGTCTGGCCCTTGGCGTCGTACACGGGGGCCGAGTGGTCGAAGTCGCTGTCCGTGCGGAACAGCACATTGGTGGAGAAGAGGCCGTGGGCCGTGAGGTCTGCGGCGGGGGCCGGGGGGGCCGCCAGGAGCAGGACGGAGAGCAGGGAGAGGAGACCCAAGAAGATCTTCATAGGTCACCTCCTGCGGCGGAGGAGCGCGCATCGAAGTAGTAGTCCCAGTCCCGGTAGTCCTGCTGGGCGCGGTGGGGTCGCAGGCGCAGGTTGTGGGTGGCGCCGGGGGCGTCGTTGGAGGGGTACCAGAACAGCAGTTGGGCCTCCCGGTCGTAGTAGGCGGCGCCGTCGGACAGCCAGACGTAGAAGCCGTGGGGGTACTGCAGGGTGGGGACGAAGACGGCGGTGGGGGCGCTGGTCTCCTTGCCCTCCATGGTCAGGTCGTAGAGGCGGTCCTCCAGGGCCTCGCCCTTGTCCGGATCCACGAAGGCGATGGGGCTGTTGAAGCGCTGGGAGACCAGCTTGCCGCTGGTGGCTCGGGCGTGGGGACGCAGGAAGGCCTGCCAGGCCCGCGGCTTGCGATCGGGCCCCAGGATGGAGAAGTCCTCGTGGTTCCAGCCGTCGCCGTTCTCGGCGGTGTTCTCCGGGGAGTAGCACCACAGGATGCGGCCCAGGCCCAGCTCTTCGAAGGCCTCGTAGTAGCGGTTCAGGATGGCGGCGCTGACGGCGTAGTCGTCGGCCATGCTCTCGGCGATGCCGTTGAAGTTGAAGTAGGTGCCGAACTCGCCGAAGACCACGGGGATGTTGCCGGTGGTCTGGGCGTTGGTGGTCAGGACCTTCTGGATCTCGGGGACGAAGTCCCGGTACAGCCACTCGTCGGCCTGGAAGTCGCGGGGCTCCACGTTGATGCCGATGACGGGGTAGATGTCGGGGTACCAGTGGGGGGCCAGCACGGCCTGCCGGATGCCCTCGGGCTTGACCAGGTGGCTGTCCCACTGGGGCATGGAGCCCGTGACGGTCTTGATGGACATGCCCGGCTCCAGGAAGATGACGGCGCTGGGGTCCTCGGCCTGGATGGCGGCGGCCAGGCGCTCGTAGAGGGGCAGCAGGTACTTGCCGTCGAAGCTCAGGTTGGTGTCCAGGATGGGCAGGGGGTTCATGCCCGCCAGGCCCCACTTCTGCAGCGTCTCGGGGTTGCCGTCGGGGGGGATGAGGCGCAGGTCCACGGCGAGGCGATAGACCAGGGCGCCGGTGGTGTCGCCCAGGGCCCCTTTGAGCAGCCCCTCGGCGGCGTCGGGGGCCCCCGTGGTGATCAGCACGGAGGCCACCAGGGCGGCGGGGAAGAAGCCCACGGGTTCGTTGAGCAGGTCATAGCCCAGGACGTTGTCGTGCTTCTTCATGCGGGTGGCCACCTGGCGCCAGGCCTCGGTCAGATGGGCCTGCAGGAAGTCCTGGATGTTCACGTCGTTCACCATCAGCTCGGGGAAGACGTCGCGGCCCGCGTAGAGGGCCAGGAAGCAGCGGTCCAGGTCCAGCGAGACGGCCACGTTGAGGCCCCAGAAGGTGCTGGGGATGAAGTCGCAGGTGTCGGTGACGTCGAAGCGCCCGGGCAGGCGCGTGGCGGCGTCCTTCACCCACTGGGGCAGATCCCCCGTGCCGCCGGGGCTGACCAGGTCCAGCAGCTCCTTGAGGCGCAGCAGGATCTGCAGGTTCTCCGTGATGACCCCCATGGTGATGCCGTTGGCT
>CAIXZC010000043.1 GCA_903923815.1 uncultured Myxococcales bacterium | reverse complement strand
GGCTGCTGGGTGCGGAGGTGCCGGAGGGACTGCCGGCGGCAATGGATGCCGTGGTGCTGGGGCTGCTGAAGAAACCCGAGGTGCGCGCCGAGCTTGAGGCCGTGGCGGGGGACCTGTTTGGCCGCGAGATTCGCGCCGCGACGCTGGAACAGTTCGTGGCCCAGGCGCCCAAGATCAGCGGCATCTGGGCGGGGGCCATCCTGGCGGATGCGCTGGGCATGGTGCTGTTCGGGCGGCGCTGGGCGCGGGTGCGGCTGGAGTCGTTGGACCCCCAGGACAACCCCATTCATCGGCTGGACGGGCAGCGGCAGGAGGCCCTGGAGCCGCCACATCTGGTGCGGGCCCAGGCGCTGGCGCACATGCTGGAGCTGTTGGGCGAGGGGGGGCTGGCGGGGGACCTGAGGCTGGACGCGGAGGGGCGCCTTGCCTCCAGCTTCCAGTTGTTCCTGGGAGGCCTGTCGCCGGTGTGGCTGCACTGCGAGCCCTTCGCGCTGGCCATGGCGGACCTGTCCACCGAGGTGCTGACGCGGCGCTTCGAGTTCCTGGAAGGGGCGACCCTGCTGGAGGCGGTGGACCGGTCGGCGGCCAACCCCCAGCGGGCCCTGCGGGAGGCGTTGGCGCTGGCAGAGGCGCGGGGCCTGGCGGGGATTCCCCGGGACCAGGTACCCATGCTGCTGCTGGAAGCCGACGCGGCGGGAAGCTCGACCCTGGAGGCCTTGAGCCGACACCTGGAAGGGCGTATAAGACCCTCCGAGGCGGCCCGACCCAGGGGGGCAGGTCAGCCCCAGGCGTTCTTCTGTCAGGAGGCGCTGCTGCGTGGTGTGGTGCTGGGCCAGGCCCTGAGGATTGGCCGGCGCGTGGGAGGCTAGGCGCATGTCGCAAGTCGATACAAGCTGGGTGGAGATAGACCGGGAGGCGCTGGCCGCCAACGCCCGGGCTTTTCTGGGATTGTGCGGGGCGGGGACGCGGCTGCTGGCGGTGGTCAAGGCCAACGCCTACGGACACGGTCTGGTGGAGTCTGCCAAGGTATTCCTGCAGGCGGGCGCGTCCTGGCTGGGCGTGAACAGCCTGCTGGAGGCGCGGACCCTGCGCGAGGCGGGGCTGCGGGCGCCCATCTACATCATGGGGCACGTGCTGCCGGAGACCTTCCCGGAGCTGGTGACCCTGGGGGACTGTCGGCTGGTGGTGTACCGCCGGGACGTGCTGGAGGCCCTGTCGCGGGAGGCCGTGAAGGCCGGGCGGCCGCCGGTGCCCGTGCACCTGAAGCTGGAGACGGGGAACAACCGTCAAGGCGTGGGCCCGGAGGAGGCCCTGGGGCTGGCCGCGGCGGCCAAGGCGCTGCCGGGGGTGGTGCTGGAGGGCATCTCCAGCCACTACGCCGACATAGAAGACACCACAGACCACAGCTTCGCGCGGCAGCAGCTTGCGGCCTTCATTGAAACGGATCGGGTCATGCGGGACGCGGAGTTGGGGGCCCCCATCCGGCACTTCTCCAACAGCGCGGCGGCCATGCTGTGGCCAGAGACACGCTTCGAACTCATCCGCCCGGGCATCTCGCTGTACGGCATGTGGCCGTCCAAGGAGACCTACGTGTCTGCCCTGGTCCACGGGGTGCGGCCGTTGAACCTGCGGCCGGCGCTGACCTGGAAGGCCCGCATTGCGCAGGTCAAGACGGTCCCGGCGGGGCAGTTCGTGGGCTATGGGCGCAGCTTTCGGACCACCCACGACAGCCGCATCGCCGTGCTGCCCGTGGGCTACTACGAGGGCTACGACCGCAGCCTGGGGAACAGCGCCGGCGTGCTGGTGGAGGGACGCTTCGCGCCGGTGCGTGGGCGCGTGTGCATGAACATGGTCATGGTGGACGTGACGGACATCCCGGAGGCCCGCGAGGGTGGGGTGGCCGTGCTGCTTGGGGAGTCCCGAGGGCCGGACGGCGGCGTCCAGCGCATCAGCGCCGAGAACCTGGCGGAGTGGGCCGGGACCATCAACTACGAGGTCACCACCCGCATCAACGAACAAATCCCCAGGGTGTTCCTGTGAACCAGCCCGACCCCAACGCCCGGCCTCCTTTTCCAATTCTGTTCGAGGACCGGCAGGTGCTGGTGGTAAACAAGCCCGCGGGCATTCCGTCCCAGGGGGACGCCAGCGCCGACCCCTGCGTGCTGGACCTGATGAAGGCTTACATCAAGCAGCGGGAGGGCAAGCCCGGCGCCGTCTTCATG
>CAIXZC010000042.1 GCA_903923815.1 uncultured Myxococcales bacterium | reverse complement strand
TCCAGCCGAAGGTTGAAGCTCCACAGGCTCCACAGGGAGATGGTCAAGGGCAGCATGGTCAGCAGCAACACCGCCAGGGAGCTGACCAGCATCCGGCGCTGGATGGTCATGTCTCGAAAACGCATGGGGCCTCCGTCAGTTGTCGTGCCACTCCACCGAGATTCGCTCGAACAGTGGATGGGTCGTCCTGAAGACCTCCAGGACCATGGGGCAGAAGTGGCTGGGCAGGGTGCGGCCATCACCATCAAGGATGGTCTTCACGGCCGCGTCGTGGCTGATCGGCTCTTTGTAGGGCCGCCTGCTGGTGAGCGCGTCGTAGACATCCGCCACGGCCATGAGACGGGCGGAGAGGGGAATCTCCACGCCCCGCAGGCCATGGGGATACCCGGTGCCATCCCAGCGCTCGTGATGGAATTCGGTGATCTCGCGGGCCAATTGCAGGAAGGAGTTGGTGCCCAGGATGGCCTCGGTCCTGCGGATGACGGCAGCTCCGAAGAGGGTGTGGCGCTTCATCTCCTGGAACTCCTCCGCCGTGAAGGCGCCCGGCTTGAGGAGCAGATTGTCCCGGATGGCCACCTTGCCGATGTCGTGGAGGGCGGCGGATTGAAACAGCACGTCGGAGTCCAGCGACAGGCAGCCGGCGCGGTCGGCCGGGGTGGGAGGGGCGGTGCCATCCCAGCGCAGGAAGAGGGCCAGGCCGTTCTGCCGCAGTTCGTCGGGGAAGCAGGCGCAGAGGCCGTCAAACAGCACCTTGACGAAGCGCTTGGTGCGCTGGATGTGGGCCCCCGTCTCGTTGTCCCGGAACTCGGCCAGGATGGCCATGCTGGCGATGGTGGCTTCCTGGGTCAGGGTCAGCGCCCGGGTCCTCTCGCGCACCAGTTGTTGCAGGTGGTCCTGGTGCAGCTTCAGGTCCAGGTGGTTCTTGACCCGGGCCCGCAGCAGGGCCACGTTGAAGGGCTTGGTGATGAAGTCCACAGCCCCAAGTCCCAGCCCTCGCTCCTCGCCCTCTTCGGTCAGGACGCCGGTCAGGAAGACCACCGGGATGCGCTTGACGCCGGGGGTCAGTTTGAGCTGCCGACAGACCTCAAAGCCATCCATTCCCGGCATCTCGATGTCCAGCAGGATTAGGTCCGGCACTTCCCGGCAGGCTCGTTCCAGGCCCGCCGTGCCGTTGGTGGCCACCAGGACCCGGTAGCCGTCAGCGAGGGCATGGACCAGGATGTCCAGGTTGATGTCTGAGTCATCCACCACCAGGATGGTGGGCCGGGTTTCAGATCTGGTCATGGACGGTGTCTTCCCCCAGTTCGGGATCCGTATCCTCGCCCCGGTCCAACAAGGCCAGGGCCTCTCCATAGCGGTAGTTCTTCACCAAGGAGACCAGGGAGACCACCAGGGAGGAGCTGATCCCGGGCCAGTTGCGCCCCGCCAGCTTGTCCAGGGACGCATGGCAGGCCCCTGCCTCGCCCGCCTCAAGGGCCGTGCCCAGGGCCTCCAAGACCGCCAGGCCTTCTTCCCCGGCACCCTCTGGAGGGGCCTCCGGTTCGGGGACCCGGGCCTCCACGCTGGGCAACACACCGGTGATCGCGTCCAGCAGCGCGTCCAGCCCGTCGGTGTAGTCCTGATATTGGGCGCTCCTGGGGACGGTGCTGAGGTCCTCCGAGTCCACCATCAGCACCTCCAGGGCCTCCGCCGCCTGTTGAAGCTGGCCCGCCCCGATGCTGCCGGCGACGGAGCGCAGGGTATGTACCTGCCGGATGGCCTCCGCCAGGCGTCTATTGGCCAGATGGGCCGTCAGCACATCGCCCGCGCCGATGTAGTGGTTCAGGAACTTCTCCAGCAGGTTCAGGTACAGGGGGCGGCTGCCACCCACCAGCCGCAAACCACGCGCCATGTCGAGGACGGCCTCCTGGGTGCCAGCGGAGTGCTCCTCCGATGCTTGCAAGTGCCCTTGGGACATGAGGCTCTCCTCCTTGACCACCCTGCCGGGCAGCCACCGCAGCAGGGCCGCCTGGAGCTGCTCCAGCAGGATGGGTTTGTTCAGGTGGTCGTTCATGCCGGCGGCGAGGCTGCGCTCCCGGTCCGCCTGAAAAGCGTGGGCGGTCATGGCCAGGATGGGCAACTGTGTCACCCCGGGTCGGTCCAGCTTGCGAATGAGGCGGGTGGCCTCCAGACCGTCCATTTCTGGCATCTGGATATCCATGAAGACCACGTCGAAGTCCACTTCCTGAAGCAGCTTGACGGCCTCCGCCCCGGAGCAGGCCACCGTGGGCTTGATGTCCATGGTCCCCAGCAGCTCCACGGCGATGATCCGGTTGATCTCGTTGTCCTCTACCAACAGGGCCCGCACCCCGGGGAACCGCAGCCTGGGGGCTTTGGGTGCCACCGGGGCCTTGACCGAGGTGCCCTCCAGCACGCCCAGGATCTCGTTGAACAGCGTGGAAGGCCGGACGGGTTTGGAGATGAAGCCCTGGATGATTGTCCCCTGGGCCGCCTCGGAGGCCTCCGTCCGGTCAAACCCCGTGACCATCAGCAGGCTGGGGAGCCGGGCCAGCCCCATCTCCTTGATCATCCTCGCGGTCTCGACTCCATCCAGGCCGGGCATTCGCCAGTCCAGGATGGCCAGGGTGAAGGGTCGGCCTCTGGCGTCCGCGTCCAGCAGCCGTCGCAGGGCCTCGGCCCCCGACCCCGCGACCTCCACGGAGACCCCCCAGGTGGCGAGCTGTTCTTGAATGATCTCGCTGGCCACCGGATTGTCGTCCACCACCAGGACTTTCAGCGAGGCCCAGTTGCGGCTCAAGGCCGCCTCCGGGTGGCTGGTCTCCCGGACCACCCGAACGGGGAGCTCCAGGGTGAAGGTGCTGCCCTGCCCGGGCTCACTGGCCACCTCCAGGTAGCCGCCCATGAGCTCGCAAAGGCGCCGGCTGATGACCAGCCCCAGGCCCGTGCCGCCGAAGCGGCGGGTGGTGGAGCTGTCGGCCTGACTGAAGGGCAGGAAGAGCCGGCCAAGTTGTTCTCGGCTGATGCCTATGCCGCTGTCCTGAACGGAGAAGCGCAGGGCCACGGAGTCCTCGGAAAGGCGCACCGTGCGGGCGCGCAGTTGGACGTTGCCCTGGCCGGTGAACTTGATGGCGTTGCCCACCAGATTGGCCAGGATCTGACGCACCCTCGTGGGGTCTCCCAGGACCTGCTCGGGGGTGTCGCGGTCCACCACGATGTGCAGCTCCAGCCCCTTCTCCCGCGCCCTCAGCCCGAAGTCCTCCACGGTCTCGGCCAGGACCTGTTCGGGGGAGAAGGGGACGGTCTCCACCTCCAGCCGCCCGGACTCGATCTTGGAGAAGTCCAGCACGTCGTTGATGACCGCCAGAAGAGCTGTGGCGCTGCTTCCCAGGATGTCCACGAAGCGGGTCTGCTTCTCGGACAGGTCGGTGTCCTTGAGCAGGTTGGCCATGCCAATCACGCCGTTCAGCGGGGTGCGGATCTCATGGCTCATGTTGGCCAGGAACTCGCTCTTGGCCCGGTTCGCCTCGTCCGCCCGCGTGGCCAACTCCAGGGCCAGGTCGCTGGCGGCTTTCAGCTCCAGGTTCTGCTGGATGCGCTCCCAGATGGAGGCCAGGTTGTCCGCCAGGAAACGCAGCAGGGTCCGGGCCTCCTGGTCCCAGTTCCGGGGGTTGGCCACCGCGTCAAAGCCCATGAAGCCGAACACCCGCACCCCCGAGCAGATGGGCAACACCAGCAGGGACTGGATGCCCTGTGGCTCCAGGATCTCCCTCTCCGCGTTCCAGGTCTCGGGAAGCCGGGTCACCAGGGGAATGTGGATCTCCTCGCCCCGTCTCACCGCCGCCATCCACTGGGGAACAATGTTTGTCGGGAGGTCCTGGAGGTTGACCTTCTGGGCGGATACGCCGGGCGCGCACCACTCGTGGCTGTTGCTCATGGTGTCGGCCTCAGGGGTGAACCGGAACACGTAGGCCCGATCCACTCCCATGAAGCCGCCCACCAACCCCAGGGTATGCTCAAGGGCTGCGTCGAGGATGTCGTCGGGGGCGCGAAAGAGGCTGGCGGAGGCCTGCACCAGCAGGTCCTCAAAGGCAAGTTGGCGTTCTAGCAGGGCCAGACGCCCGGCCAGGAGCGCGGGGACCTCGTCCAGGGGCGTCAGGGAAGCCGGGGCGGGCTTCATCTCAGACACCGCCTGTGGGCAGGAATTGTAGCAGCAGTTTTCGCGCGCCATTGGAGGAGTGGGGCAGGGCATCCACGGCGACCTTGACCCCGCGTTGGAAGCGGCCACCGTGGGTGCAAAGGTGGCCCCGGAAGGTCACCCGCTGGTCCGCGGCCAGGCGTCCCAGGTGTCGCTCCCAGAGGGCCTGCTCCCGGGGGGGGATGAGGGAGGCCAGGGTCCGCACCATCAGCCCGTTGGGGCCCATGGCGAAGAACTCCTCGGCCCGGCCGTTCCAGTCATGGACCAGCACGTTCAGGACCTCGCAGGCCTCTCCGAGGGTGGCATCAACGGCGCAAAGGAGGGTTGCCGCATCAACGCCGTGGATCTCGCCGGTGGCACGGGAGTGACCCTCGGCGGCATCCTCGAGTTGGTGTTCCTTCCTGGGCAGCATTGTGGGCTGCGAAGGCTGGATCGGCTGGGCTCGGTGCCAGTTGGCGTGGACAAGTGGTTGACTGAGCGCGGCCATGGCAAGCCCCCCTTTGCGTCTGGGGGAACTTGTAAGGCCGGGGGGCCATTCTTGGGAATACGGGGGAGTACTGATAGGGTCGGGGAAATTACCCGGTTCGGGTCAGCGATCCAATGGGGTCAAGCCTTCCCGGATGGCATAACGGGTCAACTCTGCGATGCTGTGGATGTCCAGCTTGGCCATGATCTGGCTGCGCTGCGTGTCCACCGTCTTGGCGGAGGTGCCCAAGCGGTCGGCGATTAGCTTGGTGGTCAAGCCCTCGGCAAGAAGCTGCAGGACCTCGCGCTCCCGTGCCGACAGCACCTCGAAAGCGCCCCCCTTGGGCTGCTCGTCGTTGCGCCGCACGAAGGTGTCCACCACCGCCGCCGCGACCTTGGGGCTGAGGAACGTCTGCCCCGCCATGGCCGCGTTCAAGGCCAGGTCCAGCTCGTTGAAGGCCCCGTGTTTCAGGATGTAGGCCGAGGCGCCGGCCCGCAGCATCTCCACGATGAAGTGGCGGTCCGCGTGCATGGACAGGGCCAGGACCTTGATCTGGGGGTTCTGGTCCCGAATCTGGCGGGTGGCCTCAATGCCGTTCAGGTCCGGCAGCCCCACGTCCATGATGACGATGTCCGGCCTCAGCTCCGCCGCCAGCTTCACCGCCGAGCGACCGTCCTCGGCCTCGGCCACCACCTGGAGGTTCTCCTTGCGCTCCAGCATGGCCTTGAGGCCCTCCCTCACCAACGTGTGGTCGTCCACCAGCAGGACTCGGTACTTCTTGGGGTTCATGGATTTCCTCCGGTCTTGTTGGGAATTCGGACCCTTGCGGTGGTGCCCGCACCCTCGGAGCCCTTCAGCTCGAGTCGCCCACCAAAGCAGCGGAGCCGTTCATGAATGCTGAACAACCCGAAGCCCCCGGTGCGACCCATCCGCGGCGCTGCCCAGTCTCCCACAACGCCCTGACCATTGTCTTGGACTTCCAATGTGAAGGCCTTGGGGGAGCTGTACCAGCGAAGCACCACCTGGCTGGCTTTGGCGTGCTTGACCACATTGGCCAGCAACTCCCGGGCCACCTGGAACAGCAGGATGCGCAGGTCCTCCGGGACCGCGGGTTCGTCCTGCGGTCGCAGCACCGTGACCGACGTCTGCTCGTCCTTGAAGACCCCCTCGGCAAGCCACTCCAGGGCGGCCCCCAGCCCCATCTCATACAGCACCGGGGGGGACAGCTCGAAGGTCAGGGTGTGGGCGTCGTCCACGGCCCGGTCCAGCAGCTCCACCACCCCTTGCCGGAGCTGGGCGGCCTTCACGGGGTCGGGGAGGGATTGGGCTATGTCCAACCGGATCCGGGCCAGGGCCAGGATCTGCCCCAGCCGATCGTGGATCTCCACGGCGATGCGGCGGCGCTCCCGCTCCTCAGCCAACGACAGATCGGAGGCCAGCCCCTGCAGCCGGGACTGGTTCTCCAACAACTGCTTCTCCACACGCTTTCGGGCGCGGACCTCGGCCCGCAGGGTAGAGTTCAGGTCCAGGAGTTCGGCGGTGCGCTCCTTCACGCGGTCCTCAAGCTCGTCCCTGGCCCGGCGCAAATCATCCTGGGCCTTGAGGCGCTCGGCGATGTCCCGGGAGATGCCAAACAGCGCCGGCTGCCCATTCCACTGGCCCGGGGCCACCCTGGTCTCCACGGGGATGAGGGTGCCGTCCTTGGCGCAGAGGGGCACGGGGCAGAAGGCCTTGGTGCCGGCCAGCATGGCGGCCACGATCTCGCCCGCCTCCTGGCGCCGGGGGGCGGGGTGCACCATCAGGACATTCATGCCCTTGAGTTCCTCAGTGGTGTAGCCCAGGCGGGTGGTGACCACCCGATTACTGCGCTCAATGGCCCCGTCGGGACCCAGCACGAACAGGAAGTCCTCCAGGGAGTCAAACAGGATCTCCAGGTTCTCGCGGCTGCGCCGGAGGGCGTCCTCAGTGGCGAAGCGGGCCAGCACGCTGCCAAGCTGGGCGGCCAGGGACAGGAAGGCCTCCCGGGCATCGGGAGGAAAGCTGTCGGCCGCGTGGGAGCCGATGTTCATGGCTGCCAGGGTCCTGCCCTGGTACACGATGGGCACCACGGCCAGGGCGCGGATGCCCTCTCGGGCGCGCTTGGAGGAGGTGTCGCCGTGGACATCGGCGAGCTCCTGATGGCTGCTGAACACCGCCTGACCGGCCAGGACGATGGAGGCGTTGGGGGAGTCAGGGGGGTAGAAGTTGGTGGCCTCCACGAACTCGGGCGAGAGACCCTGGTGGTCCAACAGCATCAGGGCGTGGTCGCTGTCCCGGACCCGGTAGATGCCGCCGCAGTCCGCCGGGGCGATCTCCAGGGCCACCTCCAGGACTTTGGACAGGGCCGCGTGGAGGTCAATGCTGGAAGCCAGGGCCACCGCCAGATCGCGCTCCTTACCAAGGCGTGCCCGGCTCTCGGCGGCGGCCTCCATGGCGGTCATCAGGTCCGTGACATCGCGGCCCACGGACTGGTATTCCCGGGGCTGGCCCTGGGCGTCATAGAGGGCGTGATCGGTCCACTGGGTCCAGCGGACGCCCCCATCGGGCATGATGACGCGGTGCTCGTAGATGGCAGTGGGGGTCGCGGGGGAGAGGGTGGCCAGGGCCTCATCAATCTTGACCTGGTCCTCGGGCGGGATCAGGGGCAGGAAGCTCTTGCCCACCAGTTCCTCGCAGCGGCGGCCGAAGAAGCGGCAGTAGGCCTCGTTCACGAAGGTCAGGTGGCCCTGGGGGTCGAAGCGGCAGATGAACTCCGTCTGATCCTCCACCACAGCCTTGAAGCGGGCCACCTCAGTCTGCTTGGCGGCGCCCTCGGAGATGCGCCCGTAGGCGACGGACGCCAGATCAGCCGCGAACTGGAGCACCTGGGTCGCGCGATCGTTGAAGACCCCCGGCCGCCGGCTGGCCACAGCCAGCACCCCCACCACTCGGTTGTTGCTGGCCACGGGCAGATACAGCCAGGCCCCAAGAGGTGGGCGCAGGGGCGCGCGGGGGTCCCGGGCGGTGGGATCCAGATCGTTGGCCAGGATCATCCGGCCCGTGCGGAAGACCTCGCCGGGTTCGCGCTCGTGGGCGGTGTCCTCCGCCTGATCGTGGTGCCCCTCGGGCATGCCGTGGTTGTAGACCAAGCGGACGGTTTCGGTGCCGGGCTCCAGGAAGTAGAGGCTGGTGAAGTCCACCTGCGCGGTGAGGTCCACGACGGTCTGCATGGCGGCCCCCAGGTCCTGCAGCGTGGTGGCCTCGGCAAAACCCTTGAATAGCTCACTGAGGGCGGGCAGCAGACAGCCGCTGTTCTCCCCGCCGCAAAGATAGGATCTCTCGGAAACCGCCATCTGTTCCCCCTGGCCCGGGTCAGAACCCCGGATATGTCTCGCGTGACACGCGCGTGATCGAGGCTCCAACTGAAATCCCAACGCTGTCAAGCCGAACGATCTCAGGGGCGCTGGAATCCCAGCTTGAGGGCCGTGTAGGGAAGGTCCCGCCAGCC
>CAIXZC010000041.1 GCA_903923815.1 uncultured Myxococcales bacterium | reverse complement strand
TGCGCGGCTTGGACGGGCGGGCCACCTGCGGACAACACCCGGATCCGCTTACTACGTGCGCGGCTTGGACGGGCGGTGGCTAACAAAACCTAGCCGCGAACGTAGTGAGCGGATCAGAATGGCTGGATTGACGGCTGAGGGGGCTTACTCTTCGTCCTTACGCAGGGCCTTGAACTTCTCGATGATCTTGTTCTGCTCGTTGGCGGGCATGATCTCGTAGCCGGAGAACTCCATGCTGTAGGAGCCCTGGCCCTGGGTCATGGAGCGCAGATCGGTGGAGAAGGTCTGGACTTCGGCAAGGGGCAGGGAGGCCCGGAGGACCTGCTCGGCGCCGGCGTGATCCATGCCAGCGATGCGGCCGCGGTGGGCGTTCACGTACTGGTTCACGTCGCCAGCGAACTCGGAGGGGAACACGGCCTCGACCTCAACGATGGGTTCAAGCAGCACGGGGCCGGCGGCCAGGAAGCACTTCTTGAAGGCCTCCTTGGCGGCCTTCTGGAAGGCGGAGTCCTTGCCGTCCACGGGGTGATCCTTGCCATCGAAGAACTCGACCTCGATGTTGTTCACGGGGGAGCCGGTGAGGACGCCCTCATCCATGGCGCCGCGGCAGCCCTTCTCCACGGAAGGCACGAACTGACGGCGCACGTTGTCGCCCTTCAGGCCGTTGACGAAGTTGAAGTTGCCTTCCTTGTAGGGGCGCATGTGGATGTGCACCTCGGCGAATTCGCCGGAGCCGCCGGACTGCTTCTTGTGGCGGTGGTAGTCGGACACGGTGCGGGTGATGGTCTCGCGGTAGGAGATGCGCGGCAGCTTGGTGTCCACGTTGACGCCGTAGATGCGCTCCATGCGCTTGAGGACCACGTTCAGGTGAAGCTCGGACAGACCGTAGATGATCATTTCCTTGGTCTGGTTGTCCAGCTCGGTGCGGAAGCAGGGATCCTCAGCGATGATGCGCTGCAGCACGGTGGAGATCTTCTGCTCGTCGTTGTGGGTCTTGGGCTTGACGGCCAGGGCCACCATGGGGGTGGGGTACTTGGGGCCGGCCAGCTTGTCCTTGAACTTGCCGTCGCTGAGGGTGTCGCCCAGGGCCAGGTCTTCCACCTTCACGGGGGCGAAGATTTCGCCCTTGCCGACGCTGTCCACGTCATCGTGGCGGGCGCCGAAGATCTTCACGAACTTGCCCGTGCGGGGGCTTTTGCCGCTGCGCACGTTGTAGATGTTGGAGCCGCCGTCAAGCTGGCCCGCCAACACCTTCACGAAGGCCATGCGGCCCTTGTGCTCGTCGTTGATGACGCGGACCACCTGGCCCAGGAAGGTGCCGTCGTAGGTGGAGACGTCGTAGTCCCGGTGGGTGATGGTGGTGTTGCCCTCTTCGTCGGTCTTGCTCTCCTCGATCTTGACGGTGGAGAAGTCCTCGGGGCTGGGGAAGTAGTCCTTGATGGTCTCGACGATTTCCTTGATGCCCACGCTGCCCTTCTGGCCGTACATCAGCACGGGCACCAGGGAGCGCTTGCGGATGGCAAGGCCAACATTCTTGGCCACGTCGGCGCTGACGTCGGCGCCATCCAGGTAGCGCATCATCATGTCCTCGTCGGCCTCGACCACGGCTTCCACCAACTGGTCGTGGTACTTCTTCACGGCGTCGGGGGCGCCCGCCTCGGGCTTCAGCACGGAGAACACCTTGCTGAGTCCGCTGCCGGTCTTGTCGGGGTAGAAGAAGGGGACGCACTGCTTGCCAAAGGTCTCCTGGATGCTGTCCAGTACCTTGGGCAGGTCCACGTTCTCCACGTCCATCTTGGAGATGACCACCGCGGCGGGCTTGCCATGGCTGGCCACGACCTGCCACGCCTTGCGGGTGTTGACCTGCAGGCCGGAGAAGCCGTCCGCCTGGACCAGGGCCGCGTCGGCAGCGAAGAGACCCATGATGGTCTGGCCCATGAAGTCGGTGCGGCCGGGGGCGTCGAAGAACTGGAAGTGAACACCGCCGAAGTTGGCGTACAAGCAGCTCAGATCAATGGAGGAGCCGGACTCGACCTCGTCGGGGAGGAAGTCCGAGAGGCTGTTGCCTTCGCGGACGGAGCCCACCCTGTTGTTCGCCTTGGTGGCGAAGAGCATCTCCTCAAGGAGAGAGGTCTTACCCGTGCCAGTGTGGCCCAGGAGGACCACGTTCCTGATGTTCTGTGCCTTGTACTTAGCCATTCATGCCTCCGTTAGCATCTGGTCCCGTCCGGGATGGATCGGAAAGCGAAAGTTATCAGCCAAGGTTTTGGTGGTCAAGCAGTACGGTAGGACCCTTGATCACTCGAGTTTTTTCAACCGTTCCAGGTCCTGCTTGATGCGCTGGTACTCAACGTCCCAGGTCACCGACCCTTCCTTGTTGTCCAGGTGACGGATCTTGCTGCGGACCTCCAGGTCCAGCTCGTCGTCATCCTTCATCTGTTCCTTGATCAGCGGCGCGATGATGCGGTTAAGCTGGTGCAGCTCGCCGAAGACCTCGTCCACGTTGTTGCTGTTGTCCAGGGTCTCCACCATCTGGCCAACCACGTAGTCCAGGGCCTCATCGTCGATGCCCACCCGCTTGTCCTGGGCCAGGCGACGCCGGATCCGCCCGCGCTGCCCGTGGTCCAGCCCCTGGCGATCCATGATCTCCTTGGAGCGCTCTTCGATCTCGCGGGTGACGCGGATGTATTCGAAGAGAACGGCCTCAAGGTCCTTGTAGACCTCGGGCACCTGGGCCTCCACGACCTCAATGAGGTTCTCATGGATGAGGGCCTGGACAATCTGCTTGACCGTGGGTTCGATTCGACCCCTGTAAATCCTCATCGTGGAGCCTCCTTTACGCTTTTTAAGGCGGCCCCTCATACCACGAACGCCCCTGGATTTCAAGGGATTTTCTGTCAGCGAAAGGCGGGATCGGGGGGTGAAAAGCGAGTCTAATGGCGGGTCGTCTCGCTGGTGATGCAGCGCACGCAGTCGCCCAGCTTGGCCCGCAGGCGCTCTTGGGCTGAGCCCCCGACCACGCTGATCTCGATGAAGCCGCTGGCGCCTTCCAGGAAGACCAGGCGGCCCGGAGAGGCCTGGGCGTAGAACTGGACCTGCTCGCTGATGTGGAAGTCGTGGATCTGGAGGCCGTGGAGGTCCTCGGGCAGGGCGTCGGGCTGCAGGGACGTGATGACGTTCCCGAAGTGGTCTATGTGCAGCACCATGCCCTCGCCATTGCGGCAGGCCATGGCCTTGCCCTTCTGGAAGGAGGGCAGGGGGGAGCCCAGGTCCGCGGGCTTGACCAGCCCGGAGGCCAGAGCGGCGGCGGCGGGGGCGAACAGGTCCCGACCGTGGAACGTGTTGGAGATCCTCTCCACACCGGGGACGCGGTCGGGCTCCAGTTCCAGGACCTTCAAGGGGCCGCAGCGCCGGGCGGCAAGTGCCAGCAGGCCGTTGTCCGGGGCCACGAAGGCCCGCTTGCCGTCCCAGACACAGATGGACTTGCGGTCCGAGCCCACGCCGGGGTCCACCACCGCCAGGAAGACCGTGCCGTCGGGGAACCAGGGAAGGGCGTCCGCCAGGATGAAGCTGCCCTGGGCGATGTTCTGGGGCTCCACCTCGTGGCTGATGTCAAGGAAGCGCAGGGTTGGAGCCACCTGCAGCATCCGGGCCTTGACCACCGCCACGTAGGCGTCCTTGTTGCCAAAATCGGTAAGCAGCGCGACCAGACCATTGGGCTTGAAGGGCATGGATCACCTCCGGGGTTGAGGATTCTCCAACGACGCACTCATGGTCTGCCATGTTGAGGGAGGATTCAAGCAGGATGTTTTTTGGATGGTGGGGGGCGCGGGGGGCCTCAGCCCTTGAGGTGCCAGAGCTCGGCCAGCTTGAGGATGACGCGGGTGGCACCCTCCATGTCGGCCAGGGGGACCCACTCCTGAACGCTGTGGAAGTTGCGGCCGCCGGCGAAGAGGTTGGGCGTCAGCAGGCCCTTCTCGGAGAGGCGGGCGCCGTCCGTGCCGCCCCGGATGGAGCGGGTCAGGGGCTTGATGCCGCAGGCCTGGATGGCCTCGATGGCCAGGTCCATGACGCGGGGGTCCTTGTCCAGGTAGACCTTCATGTTCTTGTAGCTGTGGCGGACCTCCAGGGTGGCCTCCAGGCCGGGGAACTCGACCTTGACGGTCTCCACGATGGCGGCCAGGGTGGTCTCCTGGTCTTCCAGGCCCTTCATGGTGAAGGAGCGGACGATGAAGTTGATGGTGGCGCCGTTCACGTCGCCGCTGATGCCCAGCGGGTGCAGGTAGGGCTGCTGGCCCTCGGTGGATTCGGGCAAGGCGTCCCGGGGAAGCAGTTCGATGACGCGGGCGGCGGCACGGATGGCGTTGACCATCTTGCCCTTGGCGTAGCCGGGGTGGACGTCACGGCCCACCAGCTTGAGCTGGGCGGAGTCGGCGCAGAAGGTCTCGTTCTCGATCTCGCCGGCCTCGCCGCCGTCGACGGTGTAGGCCACGTCGGCGCCGAAATCCTTGAGGTCGGGGAAGTTCTCGGTGCCCCGGCCGATCTCCTCGTCGGGGGTGAAGGCCACCATGATCTCGCCGTGCTTCACCTCGGGGTGCTGGCCCAGGTACTCCAGGGCGGTCATGATCTCCGCCACGCCGGCCTTGTCGTCGGCGCCCAGCAGGGTGGTGCCGTCGGAAGTGATCACGGCGTCACCCTTGTAGGCCAGGAGGCCCGGATTCTCGGCCACCTTGATGGGGCGGGCGGGGGCCCCGGGGAGCACCAGATCGCGCCCATCATAGTTGCTGTGCACAACGGGTTTGACGCCGGTGTTGGGGGTGTTGGGGTAGACATCGACGTGGGCCACGAAGCCCACCACGGGGCTGAGCTTGGGGCTGTTGGCGGGCAGCATGGCGGTCAGGACTCCGCCCTTGTGAAGGGTGATCTCGTGCAGTCCCAGGGCCTTCAGCTCGGCCTCCAGGCGCCGCAGCAGGTCGTACTGCCGCTCCGTGGAGGGAGCGCGATCCGTGGCGTTCTCATCCGAGCCGGTGTCAATCTGCACATACTCCAGGAACCGCTCCAGCACCCGCTGCCTGATTTCCATCGGAAACCTCCAAGATGTCGTTGGCAGCGAAGATAACCGCCCAGGGTTTTCGAGGGAAGGGGAATGTTGAGACCAGTAAGTGCGCCTTCGAGCTCAACCCCCTCCCTTGCGGTCGGGGTTCCGACGGTGGTAGCTTACGGGTCATCAATCGGGAGGTGCTTCATGTCACGGCTGCTTGTGGTCCTGTCCATGTTGATGTTCTGCGCTACTGCAACGGCGGCCACGCCGCCGGCTTACCTGCACTACCAGGGCTACCTGACGGACGTGGAGGGCACGCCCGTGTCCGGGGACTGGACTGTGGCCTTCAAGTTCTACGCCCAGGCCACCGGTGGCACGCCGTTCTTTGCTGAGACCCGCGACGTGAAGCCCGAGCTTGGCGTGTTCACTGCCATCCTGGGCACCAAGACCGACAACCCGCTGAACCCCGTGTCCTTCCAGGGCGGCGAGGCCTGGCTGGAACTCTCCGTCGCCCCCAAGGGCGGCGTGGGCATCACCTTGCAGCCTCGGCAGCGGGTCGTGTCCCACCCCTAC